>CAIQEI010000155.1 GCA_903870815.1 uncultured Verrucomicrobia subdivision 3 bacterium | reverse complement strand
TGCTCCGCGCCCACGCGGTCGCGCAGGCGCACGTCATGCGTGTCGCACGGGCGGCCGCAGTCGCGATAATCCTTGCCGCTGGAAAGAAACGCGCAGAACACGCAGTGCTCCATGTGAAACATCGGCATGTGCTGGTGAATGGTGACCTCGAACCATTCCGCCGGCGCGGCGGACAACAGCGCGTCGAGCTGCGTAACGTTCAAATCGTAGCTGGCCGTGACGCGTTCCAGGCCGAAATGATTTTTGAAGTAGTCCGCCGTGACGCGGTTGGCCACGTTCAGTGAAAAATCCCCGACGCGCCGGGTGTCGGCGAAAAATTTCAAATGGTCGTAGTTGCGAACCAGATAGCCGTCGGCGTTGCAAGAACGAACCTGCTGGAGAATCCAGTCGTCACCCGGCTTGAAAATGCGCGGCGGGGCGACGAAAATTGCGGATTGCGGATTGCGGATTGCGGATTCGCACCCGCGCGAGGTATGGAACAGAGTCACCGCCTCGCGATATTTTTTTGGGTCCTCGAATTCACAATAAATGGTCGTTACGCCGCACTTCAGCGCGGCTTCGAGCTGCCCAAGATTGCGGACGAGAACGATCAATTCTGGATTTGTAGGAGACGACGTGAGGAGTCTCTGACTAATTTTTTCTTCAGTTTGAGACTCGTCACCTCGTCTCCTACAATCATTTAAAGTCCACCGTTTCGGCAGCGAACGCAGCCGTTCCAATTCAGCAACAAACTCGCGCCGCAGCCGGTTCAATTCACTCACCGGCAGCAGGACTTCGCCCGTCAGGAAATTTTTCAGTTCGCCAAGCTTGAAGGGCGTGCCGCCGAGCCGGCCGAGCTGGTCGCTCAATCTTGCTCCGGTCAGCGGAAGTTTTTCCGCTTTCACCAGGGGCATCGTGGATTCCACCCGGGCCGTGTGGCCGGATTCATCCCGGGCAATCGCCGTCAGCGGCTTTCCGGCGAGCCCGTGGACTTCGATTCCGATGGGCCGCTGAAATCGGGGCGCGTCGCCGGCAAAACTCTGGCGTACCCGCTTGTCCAGTTCGGGATCATTCGTCTTCCAGAGTTTGTCGCCCGCCCGGACGCGGCTGAAATCAATGTTGCCATTGCCGAAACGGAGTTCCATCAACTGCCGACCTGGAACATTGGACCTGGGGCTTTGGACTTCATAAATTCTTCCGCCCTCTTCCTTCTCGTCGGGCCGGCCGGCATCGAAGACAATGCCGTCGCCGGGTTTGACCGGGGCGGCGAGATTCACGAGGACGCCGTCCGGGACAATTTTTTCAACTTCCCCCAGAAACACGCCGCGCTTCTTGCCGAAGCGCGCGTGGACGAGCTTCTGATTGTCCGTCCCGCCGAACCAGCCGGTGAACAGCCCGCGCGAAAAACTCATTTCCAATTCGTAGCGATCATCCGGAGGAATTAGTTCCACGAGTCCCGCCTTGATGTTCGGGATTTGTGGAACGCGTCCCTCCGCAAGCTTGTCCAGCGCCTGGCGATACACCCGGGTGATGCTCGCCACATATTCCGGCGATTTCAGCCGGCCTTCGATCTTCAGCGAGGCCACGCCGGCGCGCACCAGACCGGGCAACACTTCCAGCCCGGACAAATCCTGCGGACTCAACAAATACCGTTTGTCGCCGAGCGGAACTTGTTTGCCATCAGAAATCAAATCGTAGGGCATCCGGCAGGCCTGCGCGCATTCGCCGCGATTCGCCGAGCGTCCGCCGAGCGATTCGCTCGTCAAACACTGGCCGGAATACGCGACGCACAGCGCGCCGTGGACAAAGACCTCCAAAGGAAGTGACGGGTGACGGGTGACGGGTGACAGGAACGCGCTTTCGCCCGAATCAGCCAGTGCGCTTGCCTCAGCCACTTGCCCCTTGGCACTCGCCACGTCTTCGACCGCATTGATTTTTTCAATCTCGGCGATGGAGCATTCGCGGGCCAGCACCACTAGGTTGCAGCCGAGGTCGCGGGCGAATTCAATGCCCGCCGCGCTGGTGATGGTCATTTGCGTCGAGGCGTGGATCGGAAAATCCGGCGAAAGCTCGCGGATCCGTTTGCAGATGCCGACATCCTGCACGATCGCCGCGTCCACGCCGGCGGCGATAATCGAGCGCAGATAGATTTCCGCGTCAGCGAGTTCGTCCTGGAAGACCAGCGTGTTGAAGGTGACGTACCCTTTCACGCCGCGCCGGTGCAGATACTCCATCAGCTTCGGCAAGTCGGCCTCGGTGAAATTATTGGCCCGCATTCGGGCGTTGAATTTGTCGAGGCCGAAGTAGATCGCATCCGCGCCGTTCTCGACGGCGGCCTTGGCGCATTCCCAATCGCCGGCCGGCGCCAGCAGCTCCGGCAGGTTTCCGCGGGCCGCATTCGGCTTTTCGATTTTTTCCATGGTGATCGCGCCGGTCATGTCCGGTTTGATTTTACCACGCCGGCGCGAAGGCACCAGCCATCTTCGCACTGGAAAAATCAGTTTTCATCCGTGTTTATCTGTGTTTATCTGTGGTGGAAAATGATTCATCCCACGGCCATGATCCATCCGCAGGCGAAGGTCGGCGCGAACGTCCGCATCGGCGCGTATACCGTGATCGACGCGGCGGTGGAGCTCGGCGCGGATTGCGTGGTCGGGCCGCACGTCTATTTGACGGGCGGGACGAAAATCGGCAGCGGCAACCAATTTCACGCCGGTTGCGTCATCGGCGACGCGCCGCAGGATTTGAAATACCGGAATGAGCCGACGCGCCTGGAAATCGGGGACCACAATGTTTTCCGCGAGCATGTCACCGTGCATCGCTCGAATAAATTGGCCGAAGCCACGGTCATCGGTTCCCACAATCTGCTCATGGCCGGCGCGCACGTCGCGCACAATTGCGTGGTGGGCAGCCATGCCGTCTTCGCCAACGGGGCCACGTTGGGCGGCCATGTGACGGTGCAGGACCGCGCGTTCCTTTCCGGCTACTGCCTCGTGCATCAATTCTGCCGCGTCGGCACGCTGGCGATCATGCAGGGCGGATCGGCCATCAGTCAGGATCTGCCGCCGTTCACCGTCGCGCGCGGCGACAATGGGATATGCGGGTTGAACACCATCGGCTTGCGGCGCGCGGGATTTTCGGCGGCGGACCGGCTGGAATTGAAACGGCTATATAAATATCTTTTTCGCAGCGGCCAAAATCTTCGCGACGCCGTCGCCGGGGCGCAGGGCACCTTCACCGGTTCCGGCGCCAAAGTAATGCTCACGTTTATCGCCGCCGCCAAACGCGGCGTCTGTGCCGACACCGGCAGCCAATCCCTGGAGGAATCATGATCACCCCACTGGACTACAAAGTGATGGGCGATGACGGCCACGAATACGGGCCGGTATCCGCCGAACAAATCCGCCAGTGGATCACCGAAGAACGACTGGAGCCGAAATCGCCGGTCCAGCCGCCGGATTCCCGGGACTGGGTGTTTCTCGAATCCCTGCCGGAATTTGCGTCCCTGTTTCAGCCGGCGCCACCACCTCCCGTGCGGCGGCGAAATTGGCCGCTGATACTGATGATTGTCATCTTCCTGCTCGCCGGACTTGCTCTTTTGGCGCTGAAAAAATTCCACCATCATTAAGCCATGTACAAAATCATCGGGAACGACGGCAAAAACTACGGACCAACCTCCGCTGAAGAGATTCGCGCCTGGATTGCCCAGGGCCGCGTCGAAAGTCGCACGCCGGTGCTGCCGGTCGGTGCGACCGAATGGACAATTCTCGGCTTGCTGCCGGAGTTCGCCCCATATTTTTCCGGCCCGCCGCCGATCATTGCACCACCGCGAAAAGCCGCCACCACCTCCAACGGTTTCGCCACGGCCGGCTTTGTCTGTGGCATCATCTCCTGCCTGTGCTGCTGCGGCTGTCCGTTCAATCTTCTCGGCCTGACATTTTCCATCATCGCTCTGGTGCAGATCCATCGGCAAACGGAAAAACAGAACGGCTGGGGCCTGGCCTTGGCGGGGTTGATTTGCTCCGCGGTCAGCTTGCTGGTGACCCTCGGGCTGGGGGTGATTCAACTCGCGTCCAACCCGGCCACCTTGGGCTGGCGCTACGGCGCCATTTGAATGAAGTCGGCGCCGCCCAAAATCGCCGGCACCCAAGCGCGCTTCGCGACCATCGTCCTGGCGGCCGCGCTGGCAGGTGTTGCCGCGGTGATTTTCTTCTTCAACCCGGCCACGCACGCGTTTTATCCCGTCTGCCAGTTCCACCGGCTCACCGGCTTTAATTGTCCCGGCTGCGGCATGACCCGGGCACTTTTTGCGCTGCTGCACGGGGAGGTTTTGCTGGCGCTGCACGATAATGCATTATTCGTTTTGACCTTGTTGGCGCTGGCTATTCGCGCCGCGTGGTTTGGCTGGAACCATCATCGCGGTCGGCCGTCGGGTGAGTTTTTCCCGCTAAAATTCCTCTGGCCTTTGCTCGCCCTCGCGTTGCTGTTCACCGTCCTGCGGAATCTCTCCGCCTTCGCCTTTCTCTCCCCCTGACCACCCTGTCGGGGCTGAGAAATTGGGCGTTGGAGTTCCACCTTTAGGTTGTCTTTGATTTGAGAGCAGCTTGGGGCAAATGCGGCGGGATTCAAATCCATCAGCCCCGCGATTGTCCCGCACGCATTCGGGGTTACCCTTTGAAACCGTCCACACCAGTTCGTTAGATCATTTTCAAATATACTGTAGCCGTCCGGGTAAGCCTTACTGTTTCACCGCGCGATAGAACCGCTTCACCTGGCGCGCCGGGGTTGGATCGGGGAACAGATACGGACTGCTCGGCAAGGCGAAGTTCGTGATGGTCGTCCAGTTCGTCGGCGAGCCGAGGTCTTCCGTGTAATCAATCTCATACCACGCACCAATCGGGCCGTAAATGTGCAACACCGGATGGATGTCCAGCCCCAGCAACGTCAACGTTCCCGCCGAACTGGTCGAGCAATCGGCCGCGTTGCAGACCGCGACGGTGTAACTGCCCGCATTGGTCCCGGCCGCATTCGGCACGGTGTAGGTGGCCGAGTTGGCGCCGGGGATGGCCACGCCGTTGAACTGCCATTGGTAGGTGAAGGGCGGCGTGCCGAGCGCGCCCACGGTGAATGTCGCGCTGCCACCCGCGCCAATGATGAAGTTGCCGGGCGGTGATAGGATGGACGGCGGCGTGGCTACGCCCGTGACCGTCGCCGTGCAGGTGTTCGTGTTGCCAGCCCCATCGATTGCATAGAGCGTTACCGTCGTTCCACCGATCCCGATGACTGTTCCCGGTGCAGGCGACTGGCTGACGGTGACGCCGCTGCAATCCGTTGCCACAATCTGACCGCGCAAATCCGGCAGGGTGGTCGTTGCTAAGTTGCCGAGGCTGAGGTTCAGATTGGTGGCGCAGGTGAGAATGTTCGGCGGCGTGACATCCTGCACCATGATCGTCACGATGACATTGGTGGAATTATTGGCGGCGTCCGTGGCCGTGAGCGTGACATTCGTTACGCCCAAACCTACGACCGTTCCCGGCACAGGCGTCTGGCTGACGGTTACACCACCGCCGCAATCCGTCGCCACCACACTGCCGCGCAAATCCGGCACGCTCGCCTGACAACTCGCGTTGGCATTGTTGGTTTGATTGCCCGGGGCAGAAACAATCTGCGGTGCGGTTGTATCAACCAACGTCACATTGGCCACGCTGCTGGTAACACTGCCGAGGCTGTTGGTAATTACCACGCTGTAGCTGCCAACTGCACCCAATGAAGCAGTGAAAACATAATTTGATGCGGTTGCCCCCGGTAAATTGGTGCCGGACATTAGCCATTGATACGCCAGCGGGCCATAACCAGTGGCCGTCACGGTCAAGTTGGTTGTAAGCCCGCATTCCACCGCCAGACTTTGCGGCGGCACAGCCACAGCGGGTGGATTTTGAACGTTCAGCACGGCCACGCTACTGGTGATGCTGCTGTAGGAACTGCTGATGACCACCTGATAGTTGCCTGAATTTTGCAATCCGAGGTTGTTCAAAACCAAGGTTCCATTCGCCAACAAACTGGCTGAAGATGAAGTGTCAACCTTGCGAACACGATTATTTGAATAATCTGCGATGAAAATGTTGCCGGCTTGATCCTGTGCCACCCCGGTTGGGTAGTAGAGCAATGCATTGGTCGCTGCAATATTATCCGAGTTGTAGCCGCTAAACCCGTTGCCAGCTACGGTAGTAATAATGCCGTTGGTGCTGACTTTGCGAATGCGACCGGAGCCTTGCTCGGCAATCAAGAGATTGCCCGAAAGGTCAACCGCCACCCCGCTAGGTCCTGCAAGGTAAGTATTGGTGGCCGGTTGGTTATCCCCATTATATCCAGCCGCGCCAATGCCAGCCACGGTGGTGATGATGCCGTTGGTTCCCACCTTGCGAATGCGATTATTGACTTGGTCTGCAATATAGAGATCGCCCGCGCTATCCACAGTCACTCCATTGGGATAATTTAGTGCGGCCACAATAGCCGGCTGATTATCCCCATTATACCCAGCCGCGCCAATGCCAGCCACGGTGGTGATGATGCCGTTGGTTCCCACCTTGCGGATGCGATTATTATTTTGATCGGCAATAAAGATGTTTCCAACGTTATCCACAGCCACACCATCGGGGTAATAAAGTGCGGCAGTAATCGCCGGTTGATTATCCCCATTATAGCCAGCTCCTCCCACTCCGGCTACGGTGGTTATAATGCCGTTAGTGCTGACTTTGCGGATGCGACAATTAATTTGATCGGCAATGAAGAGATTGCCTGCAGTGTCAACTGCCACTCCGCGCGGAGCTGCAAGGTAAGCATTGATGGCCGGCTGATTATCCCCGTTGTATCCACCCCCCGCATTTCCAGCCACGGTGGTAATAATCCCGTTTGTGTTGACTTTGCGAATGCGATTGTTGCCCGGATCGGCAATGAAGAGATTGCCCACAGCGTCAAACGCCACCCCAGCAGGATTATAAAGAAAGGCAGCGGTCGCCGGCTGGTTATC
>CAIQEI010000154.1 GCA_903870815.1 uncultured Verrucomicrobia subdivision 3 bacterium | reverse complement strand
GCATATTCGCGGGCAATGGCGGGCTCCGTCTTCGCGAGGGAAATTTCCGCGTTATCCAGCAGTTGCCGGAAAAACGGCCAGCGGGCCTGCATTTCCTGCAGCCGGGCGAGGCCGTCGGGATGGGCCTCCGCAAACCGTTCCAGCGCATGGCCGAGACCATACCAGGCCGAAATCAGGTGCCGCGACTGGGTCCACGCAAACACCCACGGAATGGCGCGCAACTGGCTGATGTCCCGCGTGGCCTGCCGGCGCGTGGGCCGCGAGCCCAGCCGCAGGTGCTCGATGAGGTCAATCGGCGTGGCCTGCCAGAAATATTCCGCAAACGCCGGCGTCTCATAAACGAGCTTTTGATAATGGGCGAAGGAAAGTTTTGCCAGGCGGTCGGCGTGCGCTTCCCACTTGGGCAATTCTGCGGTCCCGGTTTCCGGCAGACATTGCACGGCGATGACGGCGGAAGTGAGTTGCTCCAGATTTCTTTGCGCGATGACGGGGTTGGAATATTTAAGCGAAATCACTTCGCCCTGCTCGGTGATGCGCAGGCGTCCGCCATGCGCCGCGTGCGGCTGGGCGCGGAGGCTGCGATAGCTCGAACCGCCGCCACGGTCAATGGAGCCGCCTTTGCCGTGGAAAAAACGGAGCTTCACGCCGCATTCGTCAGCGACGCGCGACATCTCTTTTTGCGCGCGATACAAAAACCAGTTGGCCGCAAGATAGCCGCCGTCCTTGTTCGAGTCCGAGTAGCCAACCATGACCTCCTGCACCCGCCCACGGGCTTTCAAATGACGGCGATATTCGACGTCCGACCACAAGTCACCAAGAATTTTCGAGGAATGCTCGAGATCTTCGATCGTCTCGAATAGGGGCACGAGATCGATTTCATAAACACCCGCGAGCTTCGACAGTTTAAAGAGCCGTAAAATGTCGCCGGCACTGCGCGTCATGCTAACGATGAAATGGCTTGCGGCGGATGCGCCAAATTCTTTTTGGATCTCGCGGATGGCACGGAATTCTTCGAGTAATTCGGCTTCGGCGTTATCAAGCTTGCCGCTGTGATCGCGGAAATCGAGTTCGGCCAGGTGTGCCCCAAAAGTTTTCGCCTGAATCAGCAGCCGGCGAATGCGGCCATTCGCGGCGCGCGGCGCTTTTTGCTTCAACAAACCTTGGCGAATTTCCTCCAGCGTCGCGATAAACTCCGCGTGGTCATGCTTGCCTTCGCTCAACTTGCGTCGCAGCGCGCCGATCTGATCGCGGAAAATCTCATAGGGCTGATACGTCTTCGCCGCCTGCGTGCGATTGTGCGGCACGGACAAATCTTCGTCCGCATCGGCGTGCGTGATTTCCCGGCTCAACTGCCCGCACTCGCGCCGGTAAAAATCCATCACGGCCACGTGCTGGCGCTGCATCGCCTGGCGGCTGATTTCAGGCGTCACGAACGGATTGCCGTCGCGGTCGCCGCCGGCCCAGCTCGCGAAGGTCAGAAACTGCCGCGAACGCTTCACGCCGGGAAAATTCCTGGCGAGTTCCGCGTCGAAAGTCTCGTAAAAATTCGCCGCCGTCTCAAAAATCGTGCGGTTGAAATAATAGAGCGCCGTGTCGACCTCGTGCAGCGGGCCGATTTTTTGCTCGCGGATCTCCTCGGTCTGCCAGAGCGCCTCCAAAACTTCGTCGGGCTGACTCCATTGGTGGGTCAGCCTCGACATTTGGTTCAGCACCGCGCGCCGTTTCGCCTCGGTCGGATGCGCGGTGAGCACCGGCTCGATTTCCAGTTCGTTCAAAACCGCCTGCAATTGCTGGCCGGTGACGCCAGCCGCTTTCAGTTCCCGGAACAAATGCCGGAGCGACATCGGCGCCATATTTTTCGACGTGAGATGTCGTTCGCGCGCGCGTTCCTCGCAAAGATTCACGAGTTGGAAAAACAGGCTGAAGGCATGGGCAAGTTGATACGCCTCCCTGGTGTCGAGGCGGCTCAAGAGCGCGTGCTTCGTCTGCAAGCTGGTTTCGCTGCCGAAATGGCGCGCACGCTTCGACAGCTTGCGCACGGTGTCGAGATGGTTAAAGACTCTTTTGCCCGCCTGTTCCAATATGATTTTGTCCAGGCGACCGACGAGTTGCTTGATTTCCGCTTTGAGAATTTGGCTCATATAAGTTCCGGTTCGGTTTCCTCCACAAATTGTTTTCCCCCGTAACGCCAGAACCCTTTACCCGATGCGTCCATGGCAAACAAGTTAATCCAACCGTGTTCGACCAGCTCCCGGACGCCGGGCTGCTTCACAATGATGCCTTCGATTGCGTCACATTCGGCCTCGATGAAGACGCTCAATCTCAGCGGTTCATGCCTCCAGCGCACACCGTCATGGACGGATTGCAGCGGCAGGCCGGGCTGCAAATCGCCGCCGTTACCCTGCCACACGCCGAAGGTGCCGACGACATTGTGCAGCACCTTGTTCCCGCTCCCGAACAAGCGGTTATTCACCGTCGAGCCATAATATTGCAGGTTGATCCAGCTGGCCACGACCATCGGGGCGACCATGATCAGTTCTAGCGTGGCTTTTTCCGGGTCTTTATTTGAGTCATAATTATGCAGAAAAGTTCTGCCGCCGAGATTCAAACCTTTCGTGCGCTCGCGTGGGGCGGCAATGAATGCGGCGTTGTTCGCCAAGCCCCATTCCGGCCGAACCTGCGCCCAATCGCGGCTGCGAGCAAATATCTTTTCGTCCAGTTCCGCTTCGGGGATATCGCCAAGGCCGAGCGAGGCCGAGCGTTCGTGCCGCGTTTGCTTTGAAGCCGACGCCAGCCATCCTTTGATTTTTTCCAGCTCCGCTGACTGGCCCGGCGAAAGGTTTTCGGTATCGTATATCAACACTTCATCCGTGGTCGTGTTATGCAAACCGGCGATGAAAACCGTTTCGGAGGGAATTTGGATACCCCTTGACTTCAAACCTTCGCGAACGGCCGGCTGGTTCAAAATGTCTGCCGCCACCCGCGCGTTCGGGTCACCGGTGTGACCGCCGCACGCGCCGCAATCAAGCGCCGAGCCATAGGGATTGTTCGACGTCGCGCTGCCGTGGCCGCAGATCAAAACCACTTTCGCGAAATTGGAAACCAGCCCCATGTTTTTCAGCGCGAACGCAGCCATCGCAATTTGCTCGGCGGGCGCGATGCCCGTTTCCGAATCGGTGCCGTGCCTTTCTGCGCAGCAGACTTCACGGTCAATTTTTGGGCCAAACCGTCCGGTGCCCGCCGCGAACGCCGATTCCGGCGCGGTGAGCGCGAGCGAATCTTTCGCCAGCTTCACGCCGAACCACAACCCCGCCGTCTCGACGAACGAGAAACAGGAGATCGCCGAGGTCTTGAACGAGTTCCAAGCGCCGCTTACCGTCTGCCGGAAATTCATTTCCCGCAGCAACGCGCCTTCGCCACCGGCATCAGCACGGTGCAGCGCTTCGCGCACCTTGACTTTTGGTGTTAGCAGAACCGGGCATTGCGCGCCGCCGGCCGGCTGGCCGAATTTCAAATATTCAATCGGGATACCGAAAAATCCGGCAAAGCCGATGGTCTCGATGCCGTCCGATTGCGCTTCCAGTGAGCGCCGGAATATTTCCGACCGCACATCAATGCAGAAAACCGCCTGCAACAATTTTTGCCGCGTTGACGCCGGCTGCGGTTTATTTATTTTCAGTTTCGCGATTAATTCAGATTGGTAGCCATGCTCCAAAGCCAGTTGTGCGATGTAACGGGCAAGTAAATCTGGCGAAGACCCTTCGCCATCTATGTGGCTGAATTGATTTTTCCAGGCGGACAAATTATTCCCATCTTCGTCAAACTGGTCTAGTAGCGCCAGGTCATAGACGAGTCGGATGGCGAGCAACTGCGCGAGCGAATCATCCGTTTGGCCGAGCATGCTTCGCTCGCGAACGAGAAACTGGACGTAACTGCTCCAGCCAGGAACGCTCATCAATTGCCGGTGCAGAAAATCCACCGGCGACCTTTCCCGCACACCCAAATTGCCGAGCGCATAGCCAATGAATTCAAAATGGTCGTCGGGCAGCGCGGCAACGAATTCGCGGAAGTGATTCAATCCCGTCATTTCAGGGTTGGCGTCCAGTTGCGCAGCCTGCTTCCACGCCGCAAATAATCCAAGATTCCGCCACGGCATCCGCCACGAGGATTGTCCCTGATCAAAATACGCCGAGCACCACTTGGAAATCTCGTCCACAACGAACGCCGCCCAACCGCTCCCGTTTCGCACGTCAAGAAAATCGGCGAAGGTCAAAACGCGCGCCGCTGACTTTTGCCCCGATAAATTTGCCAGCGCCTGTTTCAGCGAATCGAGGCTGACAAAATCAATTTCCTTCGCCCAATCTGGCGGAAGATTTTTGACCGCGAGCTTCATCGCTGCCTGAAAATCCTTTTCCTGAATTCGCCCACTTAAAATGTGTTCGCGATAGAACTCCGCCGGCATGAGCATTTCGCCGTGGCCGACCTGCTGAATCAGCTTCGCGGCCTCAATCCAATGCCGGTCACTCAAGCCGACGAAGGGATTGACCGCGACAAAATTCTTTAGCGTCCACAGTGGCGGAATCCGCTTGCACGCGGACTGGACGACGTTATGGAGCGGTTCGTTCATTTCGGCAACTTCAGGTTCAAGGATTGCAATCATGATTTATTACGACGTTTTTTATCGGCCAAACGGCGGCGACGAGACGGTTCGCGAGGGTGTTGAAGTAAAATCCGTTCCGCGCGTGAACGTAAATCGCCTGAAACAATGGGCGATTTTTCCATGCGGGCAATTCCGTCTGCACGACCATCACGAGTAAAAACAGCGCGAGCAGCGTTGCAATCAAAACCATTCCCGGCCAGGTCTTGAGCTGCGAATTGACCCACTCATTTTGACCGATGAGCTGGCCGAAGACTTTGTGCAGCGCAAAATACACGGCCACGATGCTGACGGCGAAAATTCCCCCGAAAGCCGCGAGCTTGAGGTTGAGTGATTGACTCCATAGATTCCATAGCGCATAAGCCAGCGCCATGGCAAAGGTGCAACCCAAGACCAGCAACGACGGTTCGTGCCGGCATTCCACGTTGAAAATCGCCGCGCAGCCGAGCGTCAGTCCGATGGCCATGGTGAAGGCGGCGAAGAGCGTGAGCGGATGCGCATTGGGTTTTTCCGCCGGCGTCCAGGCGGATTTTGCCAATCTAACGATGCTACCCGAGGCGAGAAACGCATGGGCTTTGTAAAGCGAGTGCGCGACCAGGTGGAGCACCGCGAGGCCGAACGCACCCAGGCCGCATTCAAGCATCATGAAACCCATCTGGGCAACGGTGGAGAACGCCAGCGACCGCTTCACACTGGCGTGCGTGAGCATGACGAGCGACGCAAACAGGGCGGTGAACGCGCCGAACAGCGCCAGCGTGGACATGGCCGCTGGGGACAGCGTTACGAGCGTACTTAGCCGGATGATGAGAAAGCCGCCGGCGTTGATGATGCCAGCGTGCATCAAAGCGGATACCGGCGTGGGGGTCTCCATCGTATCCGGCAGCCAGCTATGAAACGGGAATTGGGCGGATTTCAGCATCGCTCCGGCAACCAGCAGGAAGCAGATCGCACTGATTTCAACCTGGTCGGCAGAGACACCGGTTGCGTGCAGCTGCTTGGCAGTGGCGAAGATTGCGGAAAAATCCCAAGTGCGGAATTTATCAAAAACCAGGATGACGACCGCCAGCAAACACAAGTCGCCAATCCGGCTGATGATGAATTTTTTCCGCGCCGCGAGCAGCGCACCGGGGCGTTCGGGATAAAACACCAGTAGTTGATGCAAGCACCAACTGGTCGCGCTCCAGGCCAGGGCGAACTGGATCAGGTTGCCGGAAATCACGATGCCCAGCACCGAACCGCCGGTGAGACAAAGCCATTTGGTGAAGCGGCCTTGCGCCGGATCGCCGGCAAGATAATTAACGGAGTAGCGCGCGATAACCGCCAGCAAAAATGAAATCAGCGACAATAACACCGCCGAAAGCCGGTTAAAGTAGACCCCAAGGTGGAAGGCACCAACCCCCAATGGTTGGCAGTCCACCGCGTGGCCCCAGGCAAGGCTGGCAGTCGCCATCAGGGCGAAGCCGAAAGCCGCCCAGGCGATGAACGCGCACATTTTGGCAGCGCACATGCCATTACGATTCAAAAGCGACTCCGGCAAGACGCCAAAGGTTAGCAGCGCAAGCGGACCGGCGACGGCGAGAATCGCCGTCAAGGCTTGTTGGTGTTCGTTGGTCATATCTTTTTCAAACTGCGAAGCGATAATAATCCGTTCCTACATTCTTAAAAATAGATTGTATCTATTCTAACCATCGGTTATTCCGATTTAATGAATGCGGCCTTTGAAAACCCCGAGTGGCTGAATTATCACCATCTTCGGCATTTCTGGATGATTGCCCGGCATCGCAGCATGACGCGGGCAGCGGCGAAACTGAAGATTTCGCAGTCCACCTTGAGCGAACAGCTGGCGGAACTGGAGGACTGGCTGGGCGAACCGCTGTTTGAGCGACGGGGACGTGAATTGCACCTGACCGATGCGGGCCGGGTGGCGTCAGAGTATGCCGAAACCATTTTCACCACCGGTCACGAACTCATCACTCGCTTCCGGCAATCCGGCAAGGCGCAACAGCGGGTATTACGCATCGGCGCGGTGGGACCGCTTTCAAAAAATCTCCAGTTCGATTTCATCCTACCCATCCTGGCCGACACGCGGACGAAAGTTGTTGTCATTGCGGGTGCGCTGGACGAACTGACCCGCCATCTGTTGGAGCATAATGTGGATTTGGTTTTGTCGAACATCCCTCTGCGCGCGGATCAGGAACAGAATGTTTTCAGCCATTTGCTGGGCGAAGTGCCGGTGTTTCTCGTCGGGGGGAAAACATTGAAACTGGCGCATCCAAGGTTTCCGCAGTTCCTTAAGGATATACCACTGTTTTTGCCCAGCCGTCAGAGCGATGTGCGGGCCGATTTTGACCTCTTGCTGGCTAATGCCGGCGTCGAGCCGTTTGTGCATGCCGAGGTGGATGACATGGCCTTGTTGCGCCTCCTCGCCCTATCCGGCGAAGGCCTCGCGCTCGTGTCTAAAATCGTCGTGGAGCGTGAACTCCAGTCGCGAAAGATCAAGTTCATGCTGCGCGTGCCCGGGTTGGCGGAAAAATACTATGCGCTTACGGTCCGTAAACGGTTTCAAAATGCGTGGCTGGGAGAAATCGTCGAGGCCTTTCGCGCCCGCTTAAAGGAGCTCGGCAAGTCAACCCACATATCGAGATAATGAAACGCCGACGGATTTCAGGTTCGATTTTGAACCATGCCCAAAAGATCCAATGCGCTTTTGCTGGCTTGTCCGCGCTGAAAGACTGGCTGCCGGGTTGCACCAAACAGGTCCCCATGATGAACTCGTTCACGTCAATCACCCCCGGTCGAGTCATTGGGGATCAAGGCCGGGCCCGTCGGCGTGCCTGACTTTATCTCCACCGGTTACGGGGCAGCTGCCAATAGCCACGAATTGCCCTGCCAACCTGGCCCGGTTTTTGGCAATTCTCCGGGTTCCCGGCATTCCGTCACTTAATCTGCGTTTATCCGCGGGATTGCAACTCGACTTGCAGCTTGGAAACTGATCCGATGGCAAAGATGCAAAAAGCGAAGCCCATCCAGATCACCTTGTTCCTGGCTATATTTTTGTGCGGGTCTGATTCCTTGCGCGGCCAAGTGACGCTGGGCGATGCCCCCCACGCACCAAAAGATGTTTCGGGATTACCGGGCGGCGGCCCCCATCCGAAGGTCGTGACGGGCGGCTTCAATGTCGACCTCACTTCGCGCGAGCAGGTGCGGGAATTTTACCGGGCGGTGTACACTTCCTCGGACGGCGTACCGATCAATTCGACCGCCGTCACCGCCGCCTGCATTCCGGGCACCAATTCGCCGCTGTTTGCCAGCGTCACCCTGCGACGCATCAATTGGTTTCGGGCGCTGGCGGGAATTCCGGCGTCATTGACTTTCGATGCGGGCGAAAGCACCGAGGATCAGGCCGCAGCGCTGATGATGTCGGAACACAACGGCCTGCAGCATGTCGGTGATTGGACGGGTTGGAATTGCGTGAGCTCGGACGGAACCAACGCGGCGGGAAATTCAAACCTCGCTCTGGGGAACAGCGGCCCGGATGCCATCTCGGCTTACGTCTGGGATTTTGGCGCGAACAATTATGAAGTCGGCCACCGCCGTTGGATTCTTTATCCGCAAACCCAGATCATGGGCACCGGCGATGTGCCCCCGGAAAACAGTTATTTGCCGGCCAATGCCACCTGGGTCTTTGACGCTAATTACGGCGGCCCCCGGCCGGCCACCCGCACTCCGTTTATGGCTTGGCCACCGGCTGGGTACGTACCGTACCAAGTTGTCTATCCGCAATGGTCGTTTGCCCTGTCCAACGCCGACTTGAGCGCCGCGACTGTCAGCATGTCCAGCAATGGAATTGCGGTCCCCGTGACGCAACAACCTTATGTGCCCGGATATGGCGAAGACACGCTGGTGTGGTATCCGTCAAACCTTGATCCCACTGCTTCCCAGACGGCGTTTCCGTTTGGCGGGACGGACACGGTTTATACCGTCAGGGTCAGCAACGTGATGACTTCCGGAGCGACCAACAATTTCACATACCAAGTCACGGTGTTTGACCCGGCCATCACCGGCCCAGACTATTTTCCTTTGATCATCAGCGGCACCAACCAGCCATCCGTCAATGCCGGCAATCCTTACAGTTGCACGGCGGCCTCCAATCCCAACACCACGGGCTACCAGTGGCTGACCGCGCAAGCCACCAACGGCAATCTGACGGACAACGCCCTGAACGGCTCGACCAATTTCATCGTCTCGCCGGCACTGGATTATCCGCTCATAACGAATGCGCCGGGTGGCTCAGGCAAATGTTTTCATCTGACGACCCATACCAATTTCGTTCCGCATATGATTCAATTGACGGAACTGTTGTTTCCCTCCAACACGACGACCGTCAGTTTCAAAAGCCTGTTGGGTTACGCCAGTTCCGACCAAGTCGCTCGCGTGCAGATTTCCACCGACTTGGGAGCCAGTTGGCAGGATATTTACACTCAGGCCGGCACCAATGGGCCCGGCGAAACCACCTTTACGCCCCATACCCTTTCCCTGTCCGGCTATACCGGAAAGAATACGCTGCTACGCTTCAATTACGACTTCTCCACCGGCAGCTACTATTCGCAGATCGATCCCAATGTTGGCTGGTGCCTGGAGACTATTGTCATGACCAACACCCTCCAACTGCTGAACCTGGCAACCAACTCGGTCAATTCCACCAACTTCATCTTCACCCCCCTGCAGACGGGCAATTACGTGCTGCAATCCCGCGGCGTCATCTTCAACGAATTCCCGCTGGATTTCGGAACGGCGAAGCAGGTGACGGCCATTGCCGGACCGGCGGTCATAAACTTGAACGGGCCCATTATTTCCGGCAGCCAGGTCACCATCAACTTCACGCTGGCATCAGGCTTGGCGTCGACCTTCCACCTGTTGCAAGTGAATCAACTCAATGGCGCCTGGAAGACCAATGCCAGCGCGGTGCTGGCCACGAATATCCCCGGTAGCTCCTACCGGTTCACCACCACGAATGGTTCGGCTGCGTGTTTTTACCGGGTCCAGACGCCTTAAACCTTACGGACTTTTTCGCGCTCCCCCGGCCGGGTGCTCGGGAACGGGGCGATTCCATTTATTGCTGGATTTTGTAATTGTTACCCGGCGGCGGGAAGTTAGACTGCGATTGTCCTTATGAAAAAACTTTTCATCATTCTGGGTGTGCTTGTGGCGCTGCTCATTCTGATTTTCCTCCTGATCGCAGTAGCGGGCGGCAGTTACAACCGCCTCGTCAAACTGTCGCAGGGCGTGGACAGCCAGTGGGCGCAGGTTCAGAACGTCTATCAGCGCCGGGCCGACCTTATCCCCAATCTCGTCGCGACGGTTTCCGGCGCGGCCAATTTCGAGAAGTCCACCCTCACGGAAATCACCGCCGCGCGCGCCTCGGTGGGCCAGATGAAGCTCGATCCCAACGCCGCGCCGACCGATCCCGCCAAGCTGGCCGCGTTCGCGCAGGCCCAAGGCCAGCTTTCATCCGCCTTGTCCCGCCTGTTGGTGGTGGTGGAACGGTATCCGGAATTGAAGGCGACGGAGAACTTCCGCGAACTGCAGGCTTCCTTGGAAGGGGCGGAGAATCGCATCAGCGTGGAGCGCCGGGATTTCAACACGGCGGTGCAGAATTACAACACGGCCATCAAGTCATTTCCGGCGGTGTTTTATGCCGGGGCGCTTGGCTTCAGCCCGAAGCCCTATTTTGCCGCCAGCCCGGGCGCGGAGTTGCCGCCCAAGGTCTCGTTCGATTTCAATTCACCGGCGGCCACCAGCCATTGAACCGTGCGACGTTTCCTCGCCATCCTGGTTTTACTGCTCGGCTGCCGCCTGCTGGCGGATGAAGTCATCCCGCCCGCCCCGGCCGCCTATTTCAACGACTACGCCAGCGTCGTCTCCACGGGCACGGCGGCGCAATTGAACACGACGCTGGAGAATTTCGAGCGCCAGACCTCCGAGCAGATCGTGGTGGCGGTGTTCCCGAAGCTGCAGTCGGATTCCTCCGTGGAAGATTACACCGTGCGCGTGGCGCGGTCGTGGCGGGTGGGCCAAAAGGACAAGAACAACGGGGCGGTGCTGTTCGTCTTCGTGCAGGATCACAAAGTGTTCCTTCAGGTTGGCTACGGACTGGAAGCCGTTCTGCCCGACGCACTGTGCAAGCGGATCATTGATGAACAGATTACTCCGCGTTTCAAGGCCGGCGATTTTGACGGCGGACTCACCGCCGGGGTGCAATCCATTCTCGCCGCCACGAAGGGCGAATACAAGGGCACCGGAACCACTGTGGCGGAACACCAGCATACCCTGCCTAATGGAACTGGGGATGGCGTGCTGCCCGTAATCTTCCTGATTATCGTCGTGACCGCCATCGTGATCTCCTTGCGTAACCGGCAACACAGCGGCTGGATGTATGCCGGCAGCGGTTGGAACCGGAGCAGCAATTGGTCGGGCGGCGGCGGATTTGGCGGTTTCTCCGGCGGTGGCGGCGGTGGATTCTCCGGCGGCGGCGGCAGTTTCGGCGGCGGCGGTGCGGGAGGGAGCTGGTAATTTATGCACCCGAAAACCTTCGCCAAGCATTTGCAGCACGACCACATTGTCGCGGCGATCCGCGAGGCCGAACCAAAAACCACCGGTCAGATTCGCGTCAGCATCACCCAAAAGCACGTGGATGACCCGGTGGTTGCCGCGCAGCAGGAATTTCTGCGCCTGGGCCTGAACCAATCCCTAGAACGGAACAGCGTGCTGATTTTCGTGGCTCCGCGCGCGCATAAATTCGCCGTCATCGGCGATGAAGCGGTTCATACCAAATGCGGGGATGAGTTCTGGCGGGAACTGGCGGAAGCTATGGCCGGTTATTTCCGAAAATCGGAATTCACGCCGGGCATCGTACATGGCGTGCAAAAGGCCGGTGAACTGCTGGCGGAACATTTTCCTCGACCCTGAGATTTTTTGGCTGAAAGACCTGGGCGATTCTGGCAATTTGAATTTTATGAAACCAATCCTTCCCGCTCCAGTCTCCGGGCGTAATGAATCAAAGTCTGTTCCCAGCGGCCACGCCACGGATCGGGCTACCCTCGCCGGCATTGCTCACCAGGCCATGATTGAGCGCGGCTTGGAACCGGATTTCCCTTTGGCGGCCAAGCAAGAATTGGCGGCCATCGTTGGACCGGCCAAGGCGGCAGCTAATGTCCGCGATCTGCGCAACCTGCTTTGGGCTTCAATCGATAACGACGATTCCCGCGACCTGGACCAGCTTACCGTCGCCGAATCGCTAGCGGATGGGCAGGTTAGAATCCTGGTGGCCGTCGCCGATGTGGATGCCCTGGTGCGCAAAGGCTCGGCGCTCGACAGCCATGCGGCGCGCAATACGACTTCCGTTTATACGCCCGCCGCGATTTTCCCCATGCTGCCGGAGGCATTGTCCACCAACCTGACGTCCTTGAACGAGGATCAGGATCGTCTCGCCATCGTGGCGGACATGGTTTTCAAGGAGGACGGTTCGCTCGTCACGTCGGGCCTTTACCAGGCGCTGGTTCACAATCGCGCCAAACTGGCTTACAACAGCGTCGCCGCCTGGCTGACCGGTACCGGCCCGGCTCCCAAACGAATCGCTGAAGTTCCTGGACTCGACGAAAATTTGCGCCTGCAGGATCGCGTCGCGCAACAGCTCACGGGGCGGCGACACCATCACGGCGCGCTCAGCCTGGCGACGCAGGAATCGCAAGCAATTTTCGCCGGTGATGCGCTTGCTTCGCTGGAACTGGATCGAACCAACCGGGCGACGCAGTTGATCGAGGAGTTTATGGTGGCGGCGAATGCGGTGGCGGCGATTTACCTCGCCGGCAGAAAATTTCCCTCCCTTCGCCGCGTCCTGCGTGATCCCGAACGCTGGGAGCGCATCGTCCAGCTCGCGGCTGAACTCAAGGAATCACTTCCCCCCGCCCCGGATGCGGTCGCGCTCGAAGGTTTTCTGACCCGGCGTCGTGCCGCCGCGCCGGAGAAGTTTGCCGACCTTTCCCTGTCGGTCATCAAGCTCATTGGTCGCGGTGAATACGCGCTCGATCTCCCCGGCGGCGAAGCCCCCGGACACTTTGCGCTGGCGGTGAAGGATTACACGCATTCCACCGCGCCCAACCGCCGCTTTCCCGATCTCATCACGCAACGCCTCTTGAAAGCTGCGCTGGCCGGCGCGTCGCTGCCCTACACCATTCCGGAATTGACCGATCTCGCCAAGCATTGCACGGATCAGGAAGATGCCGCCACAAAAGTCGAACGGCGGGTCAGCAAGTCAGCCGCCGCATTGCTGCTCTCGGGAAGAATCGGGCAACAATTCGACGCCATCGTCACGGGCGCGTCCGTCAAGGGCACCTGGGTCCGGTTGCTCCAGCCGCCGACCGAAGGCCGGCTCACGGTCGGTTTTCAAGATCTCAAAGTGGGCGACCACGTTCGCGTCAAACTCATCCGCACCGACGTCCAACGCGGTTTCATAGATTTCACCCGCGCCTGACCACCGGAGTCATCGGCTCCGAATCGGACGGGAGGTCGCAGACCATTTTCCCATGCGGGTAACACCCCATGGCCCCTGCAAAAACTCCGGTTTAAAATTGTTGCGTGAAACAACTATGAAAAATTTTAACTGGATGAAAATCGCGCTGATGATTTTGGCGCTTGTTATGGCGATGCCAGCTCTGACCGGTTGTAAAACGGCAGTGGTGGCCGCCAACGGCAGCCAGACCGTCAAATATACGTGCCCGATGCACCCCGAAGTCGTGCAGGACAACCCCGGTAGCTGCCCCATCTGCGGCATGACCCTCGTGGAGACAGTTAACACAGTCTCCACCACCACCCACTGAAATTTTTATTAGTAGTAGCTCGCCGGGAACATCGGCAAAAACCGCGCTATCTGATCGACCACAAACCGGTCACTAGCCCCGAAAGCGACTTCGGACACAATCTCCTCCGCTACGGCCCGTCGTTCACCGCCGGACTAGACCATGATCATCGAGCGCATCAAAGAGATTCTGGAATGGATTCCGGATCCTAGATCTTTTCCAATTCGCGCGTCCATTTACGACAGAACCAAAGCGGGATGAAACCAAACACGCCAAATGCGCAGTCAATCAGCCGCCACCAAAATGGGATGCCGCGCAACGCACCAAACCCAAGCGCATAGGGAACCACCAGCACACATGCGATCATTCCAAAATCGAAAAGCCAGCGATTTCGGACGGGGTCGCGCAGCGCTCCTATGAAGACCAGCGCGATAACAAAATGGCCAAACGCCAACCAGTCCGTACCGTAGAAAAGGAATTGATGCTGTTGTTGGGTTTGTGCCAGCGCGTTCTGCACCCGGAGCAGCCAATGTGTCACGCCGGAAGATTGGTTATCTGCGCCAAACCAGTTCGACAGCAGGTTCACTTCGCCAACCAAAGGAATTGCGGTCACGCCGCTCAGAACTAGCCCGGTAATAAATAACCACGTCAGCAGCTTAATGCGGCGGCATAGGATTTGTTCCCGATTCATTTGGGCTGCCCTCGATGAAACCGTTGCCAAACGGTCAGAATCAATGCGGCCAGAATCATCACCGGAACTAAAATCACGAATCCCAGATATAGAAAGATGTAAATAACGGCCAGGAATGCGGAAAGATTCCATCCCAAAGCCATTGAGCCAACCGTTCCGTTCAAGATGCTCGTAAACTCCCGGAATCCGGCGAGATGTAACAGCAGAAATATCATACTAATGGCACCGGCACGCTGCGCCAGATCCATCGGCGATAGAAATTCCGCCCGCCGGAATACCGCTAGTTTCTTCGAGGATAATCTCATCATGGTCTTGTTCCGGTCTTAATTTTTTGCCAAAGCGGCCCGAGCGTTGCCGCATATAGTAACGCCGCATCGCCGACCTGATTGCTGGCGCAGTATTTCAACTGTCCAAGAGTTCGCGAGGGGAATCCGGCAAAATCCAAGGTGGCCGCGAGGGCCTTGAGAAAGTTGTCGTCGTCAAACGCGCTGGCGCCTATGAACGCCATGCCGCTGGACCCCGCGCTGACATCAAACACCGGGATGATGGGGCCGGAATCAATATTGGCCTCGCCTTTCCATGATTTTGGCCATTCATGCGCATAACCGAACCCAAGCGTGATGGCACCGAGATGGTTTCTGGCGCGCTGATATTGGTCGCGGGCAAAATCGTCATCGAGCAGTTGCAGGCTGTGCGCCACCATCCAAATTGACGAGCCTTCCGGGCCGGCCAGGGGGGTGCCATCCACCTCGAAACTGGAAATCAATATTCCCGTTTTGGGATCCACGAGCTTCTGTTTGGCCATGGCCAGCCAATTGCGGATCAAGACCGAATGATCACTGCCATCGAGCCAGTCGGCCATCTTGATGGCATCCAGCGCGACGCAATGGTCAAATGTCCAACATTCATCCGGATAACTCTCCAGCAGCATCCGTGGACTTTTCGTGAAACGTCCGACCATGGCATTCACGCGCTCGGTCAGCAATGGTTTGTATTCCGGCTTTTCTTCAACAATGCGGCGCGCGGCCAGCATCATGGCAATTTCCCCGTCCAGAAACAGGCTGTGAGCCGGCGGCACGAAATAATTCCGTTCCTTGGCGTAAGGCATCAAAAAGAAATACATTCCCTCCTTTTTTTCGAGCGCCAGCGTTTCGCCAATGATTTGATCCATCGTCTGTAGGTAGACCTTTTTGGATACCGGCTCGCGCAAGCTCATGTTGGCAAGCGCCCAAACGAGGTAACTGCGGCCCATAAAATCCCATTCGGCATTGCTGACCCGCATTTTATTCAGTTCAGCCTCACGCAAGACAGGTTCCGTCCAAAGCCGCAGATGTCGTGCCGCGAGCTGGCGCGCCGTGGGCGAGATGCCTTGATCCTGATGAAAGTTGGCGGCCGGCTTGGTAAAAAAGTAATGCAGGCATGGCAGCCAAATGATCGCCGCCATCGTCAAGGCGGCCATCCCGCCCATGATTCGTCTACTTTGTGTTTTCATGAAAACATCAATGTGTGGCTAGTCTTTGGATTTCCGGTTTTTGCATTCATCCAATTTCTTCCCGCGATTCAGTGTTCACTGTTTCTATGCGCTGTTGTAAGAAAAACTGCCAGCCAATTTTCATCAGGGGTGTGGCCATCAATGCCAGCGCCACTCCGAACAACGGCCAGTTGAACCGTTGCGGCAACATCGTCCGAATCGCACCCAATCCGTGATGCGTGGCGGAGATGCTGTCCGCCATGAAAACGTACAGCGCGAGCAAGACGCCAGTGGAATTTAAAAACCACACCCGCTTGTTGGACGTTACCCGGAAGTGAACCGGTTCAAATTGGCTCGCCAAGGTGCCCCACAGAATCATCATCATTGAAATCAGGGACGGAGCCAGCACCGGGCCCCACCACGGCATTGGCAACAGAAAGAGCACATCCCAATCCAGCACCGAGTGCGGCCAGCCACAAATCAATTTCAGGAAGACATAATAAAAAATGTCCCATACCCCAAAGGCAATGACGGCGTAGCCAAACCGCGCCCGCCACGACCGGCCGGCCAGCAGGCCGACCACGAACAACATTATCAACGTGGCAAGTTCTCGCGGCAGCTCCACCATCGCGAATCCGCCGATGACCGGCAACGGATCCGGTTGATAGGGTTCGATACGGTCGATCATTGTGCGCAGATAAAAGACCACCGCCGATTCGACCCACGCCATGGCGATGGCGAAAAAAACGACCAGCCACCAGCGGTGCCAGCCTGACTTTTGAGTGGCCAATTTCATTTCACGAGTTGGAGTTGAGCAGATTGAGGTTGTGCCCATTGCGCAGGAACTCTGGTTGGCCTGGGTTGCTTGCACAATGACCGGATAAAACGCGTCATTTGCCGGGTGATTTCCGAATAGAACTCACTGCGCGATCCGCCAATCGCTTTCAAACATGGGGCGTGGCTGATCCAAAGCACCGTTCCCGCCGCATAACCGCAGAAGAGAAATTGAATCCGCCACCACCAGCCGTGGAATCCGGGCCGGGGACAACCAGCGGAAAGCAGGCGATCACGTTGAAAAGCCACATGCCCGGCCTCGTCGCGCAAGATCAATTCGCACATGGCCGCCAGCGGACCGTCCGGAGAATGTTTTCGCAGCATCCGGTAGTAACCGGTGCTGACCAGTTCCGTCAGCGTTAACACCTGCAATTCGAAACGCACGCCAAGCACGCGGCGGCAGAGGCAAAACGCGGTGAAGCTCCAGTGCGACGTGATGATGCGCCCGCCGAATCGCCGCACCGCGCACCCCAGCAGCCGTGCGTGTTCCGCTTCCTCCGCAAACCAAAGGTCCACGATTTGGCGCAGCTCGTCCGTGCGACTGCGGAAATTTTCCCGGTTGAACGCGATGAGCGAGGCCGGCCCGCCGCCATCGCCGAGCCGGAATTGTTCAACTGATCGCAGCAATGGCGCAAGCACACCGGATGGAATATTGGTGGGTGCCGCCCAGTCCGGTTCCGGGCGGTTTTGTCGGTTCCGCGTGAAATGTGCGATCCATTTGGCGGAGTTCATCGTGTCCCCGGTACTGGCGATTGAATTTTGAGTTGCGTCAAATTCATGGAGGCGTTGTTCCACACCGGTAATAATGAGATCCGGCGTGGAAGTCCCCGCCGTGATGCCGATGATGTCGTCTATGTGAAACCAGTCCGGAAGTAGGTCAGCGGCGGTCTGGACGTGGAACACACGCTCGCAAAACTGGGCGCAGGTTTTGACCAGTTCGTGAGTATTGTTGCTGTGTTTGCCGCCGATGACCACGACCGCATCGGACCGCTTTGCGAGTTCCACGGCGGCGTTCTGCCGCTGCTTGGTGGGTTGGCAAACCGTATCCACGAAACGCACTTCCGCCGCTGGAAACCGATCGCGAAGTGCTTGTGCCAGCCGCCGGACTTTATCAATCGGCTGGGTCGTTTGGGCCATGACGCCAAAACGCGGACGCTCGGTTAAATGGGCGATATCAGGTTCGGCCAGCACTACATCGTACTGTTCCAAATCCTCCGTCATGCCACGAACCTCGACATGGTCGCGCTGGCCGATGATGACCGGATAAAATCCTTCATCCACCAGCGACTTGAGGCTGCGATGGGCCGAGTGTACCAGCGGACAGGTCGCCTCGATCACTTGCAAGCCACGATTCCTGGTTTCGGTTAATTTGCGGCGGGAGGCACCGTGCGCCGTTATCATCACCCGCGGAGTGGCCACGGCGGCAGCCTCGTTTTGAAATTGGATTCCCCGGGAACGGAGTTGGGCCAGCACAGTTTCGTTGTGGACCAGGTCGCCGAGAATGGTCAGCGGCTGGGCGGCGGCTTCGTGTACGGCCAGTTCAATGGCATCGCGGACCCCGAAACACATTCCCAGTTGTTCAGCTCGTATAATTTTCATAATATTACTTTGCGATACAAAGTGTATGACTGCGGCTGGATTTTTTTGTTCAAAAGATTTTTATTTTTCCTTGCTCTGCCGGACAATCTGATCAAGCAGGTCAATATATTGGGTGAAGGCTTTGCGGCCCGCCGGGGTGAGTGTGCAGGAAGTCAGCGGACGGTTGTGCCGGTAGGATTTGGCCACGGATACGAAGCCTTCCTGCTGCAAGGTGCGGATATGGGTGGTGAGGTTGCCATCCGTCATGTCCAACAGGTCGCGCAATTCCGTGAAGGCGAGTTCGGGGGCGGAGGCGAGTGCAGACATGATCGCCAGCCGGCCCTTCTCGTGGATCACACGGTTGAGCTGTAGGAAAAGTTCCGGGTTCACACGATAGGCGTCTTTTGCTCGGTGAAATGGAGATAAATGCCATAGGCGAGGTGAAAACCGCCGAAAATACCGCCCATCACCAGATTTGGCAGCACATGACGGGGTTCTCCCAAGCTCAACCGGGTCAGGAGGACCGTGCCGGTGACTATGAAAATCCAGCCCAACCATCGGACGCCGCGAGGCATGAAGAAACCGGCCGCATGAACGGCGCAGCCGTAAAACCAAGACCAAAACACGACCAGCAGAAATTGCACATCCCGGCTGCCCGAGTTGGCACTGAAAACGATAATGGCGACCGCTATCACCAACCCGACAGAAAAAGCTGGCAAAAGTGCCTGGCTGACGCGGCGGGTCGGCGGCGACCAGAAGGGTTCGGAATCTTTCAACGCCTGACGTCGCACCAGAAGCAATGACCCGGCGAGCGAGATGATCGCCACGCCCAGCCACAGCCAAACAAAGCCGCGGTTGCTTTCGATTCGCCAAAGCCAACCGGTCAGTCCGCCGGCGATTCCGAAAGCGCCGGCAAGGATCATGATGGGAGCCAGCGCCCGGCGGTAAAGCGCGGAACGCTCCATCAAGGTGCGGATAGTCTGGAGATTATCAACGGCCCATTTTGTATCCATACAAACACTTTGCATTGCAAAGCACGAAATGCAAGCGGAAAATGTGACCGCTGTTTTAACCACCCGCCATGCCACCGGGGCGCTCCCCGCTCGTGGGATGATCTGCCGGGGAAGCGATTAGCCAGGAGCGGCTCGCACCTCGCCGTTCATCTTGCTTCACTGCCGCGCCGATAAACGGTAGAGTTTGCGTCTTGTGGCAGTGACGCTTTACGATCTGATCCCGCGTGACGGGAAAACCGGCAGCGATGTGCTGTTGGGGCGCTTTCTGGAATATGCCGAGGCCAGGCGGCTGCAACTTTATCCCGCCCAGGAATCCGCCATCCTGGAATTATTCGACGAAAAGAACGTCATTCTCAACACCCCGACCGGGTCCGGCAAATCGCTCGTGGCGGCGGCGCTGCATTTTCAAGCCATCGCCAGCGGCCGGCGTTCGATCTACACCTGCCCCATCAAGGCGCTGGTTAATGAAAAGTTCATGGCGCTCTGCCGGGAGTTCGGCCCGGACAACGTCGGTTTGAGCACAGGCGATGCCTCCGTAAATCGGGACGCGCCCATCCTTTGCTGCACCGCGGAAATTCTCGCCAACATCGCTTTGCGGGAGGGGGCGGCGGCCAGGGTGCAGGACGTGGTCATGGACGAGTTTCATTATTATTCCGACCGTGAACGCGGCGTGGCGTGGCAGGTGCCGCTGCTGACATTACCGCAGACGCGATTTCTCCTGATGTCCGCCACCCTGGGCGATACGACCTTCTTTGAAACGGAACTGACCCGGCTCACGGGCCGCCCCACCCTGGCCGTCACCTCCTCCGACCGGCCCGTGCCGCTGGCGCATGAGTATTCCGAATTGCCCCTGGCCAAAACGCTGGAAAGCTTGGCTGCCAGCGGCCGGGCGCCGGTCTATGTCGTCCATTTTACACAACTTGAAGCGGCGCAGAGCGCGCAGGATTTCACCAGCCTCAACGTTTGCACCCGGGATGAAAAGGCCGCCATCGCCAACCACCTCGAAGGTTTCAAGTTCACCAGCCCTTACGGCCCGGAGATCAAGAAGTGGCTGCGGCACGGCATCGGGCTGCATCACGCCGGATTGCTGCCGAAATATCGTGTGCTGGTCGAACAGCTGGCCCAGCAGGGACTGCTCAAGGTCATTTGCGGCACGGATACGCTCGGCGTCGGCATTAACGTGCCGATCCGCACGGTGCTGTTCACGCGGTTGTGCAAGTTCGACGGCCAGAAGACCGTCATCCTCAGCGCGCGGGATTTTCACCAGATCAGCGGCCGGGCGGGGCGAAAAGGTTTTGATGACCGGGGCTGGGTGGTGGCGCAGGCCCCGGAGCATATCATCGAGAATCTCAAGCTCGCGGAGAAATCGGCGCGCGACGGCAAAAAAACCGTGAAACGCCAGCCGCCGGAAAAGAATTTCATCAACTGGGACAAGAACACTTACGTCCGCCTCATCTCGGCGCCGCCGGAAAAGCTGACTTCCAGATTTCAAGTCACGCACGGCCTGTTGCTCAATGTCCTCAGCCGCAAAGGGGATGGGTGCGCCGCGATGCAGCAGCTCATCCGCGATTGCCACGAAACGCCCAAGGCCAGGAAAACGCACACCCGGCGCGCGTGGCAACTGTTCCGCTCACTGGTGGAGCGTAAAATCGTGGAGTTTATTCCCCGGACCGGCGACGGCGCTTATCTGCGCGTCAACGTCGAGTTGCAGGATGATTTCTCCATGGATCAGGTGCTGTCGTTGTATCTGCTGGAAACGATTCCGCTGCTTGACCCGCAGGCGCCGGATTACGCCTTGGTCCTGCTCACCCTGGTCGAGTCCATTCTGGAGGATCCGGCCATCATCCTGCGCAAGCAGCTCGACCAGGTGAAAGACCGGAAGATGGCCGAGATGAAAATGGCGGGCATCGAATACGACCAGCGGATGGAAGAACTGGAGAAGCTCGAACACCCGAAGCCGAATCGTGAGTTTATTTACTCAACGTTCAATCATTTTGCCGCGCGGCATCCCTGGGTGGGGGAGGAGAACATCCACCTGAAATCCATCGCGCGGGAGATGTTCGAGGAATTCCGCTCCTTCGCCGACTACATCAAGCTTTACGAATTGCAACGCGCCGAGGGCGTGCTGTTGCGGCATCTGAACAGCGTCTTCAAAGTGCTCGCCCAAACCGTGCCCGACACCGCGAAAAACGACCAGGTCCGTGAGATCGAGGTTTATCTCGGCGCCATGATCCGGCAGGTGGACTCCAGCCTGCTCGACGAGTGGGAGAAAATGCGTGATCCCAATTACCTGCGGGCCGGGACCGAAGAAGTCCGGCCGCCGGGGGCTGAGGCCGCCGCCGCCGACATCACTCGCGACCCCAAGGCTTTTACCGCCGCGATCCGCAACCGCATTTTCACCTTCCTGCGCGGGCTGGTGCTCGAGGATCTCGAGCCGGCGATCGGTCTTCTCAATTCGCCGCTGGATGCTGAGGGTCAACCTTGGACGACCGCCCGGCTGGAGGAGGTGTTGGATGCGTATCAAGCCGGCCACGAACGCATTTGTCTCGAACCCGACGCCCGCAACCTCCGGCACACCTACGTGCTGCCCGACGAGGACAAGCAATCATGGCGCGTGCAGCAGATGCTTGTGGACCCGGAAGCGCACAATGACTGGGTGGCGGAATTCGAGGTGGATTTGGGCGACTCCAGAAAACTAGGCGAACCGGCCCTGCGCCTGCGGCGGATTGGAAGTTTGACTTAAATAATTATATTGGCCGGCAAAATAGATGCCTGATGATGTTCGCAACATCCAGGCAATACCCGCGAGCAATAGATCAGTGGTGCCAGCCGCCGCCATGCCATCCACCCCCTCTATGCCCGCCTCCGTAATATCCTCCGCCGTGCCAACCGCCTCCCCAGCCCTAGCCGAAGGAAAGCGACACGGGCGGATACCAGGCATACCCCGGATAATAATAAGGCTGCGAATAATAAACCGTTGTCGGCACCGGCTGAACATACGTCACCGGCGGCGCAACGGGGGCTGGAGCAGTTGCTGCAACTAATGCAGAATAGTCCGCTGGCTGCGGTGCCGGTGTCGTCGGCATGGCGACGGGCGCAGCAACAGCGGGGGCTGGGGCTGCAGCCACGGCCGGTTTCGGCTGGTTCAGCATTGCCGTGAGCACGGCATCTGAAAGGCCCTGCTGCAGCAGATAAATGATCTGATCCGCGTTAAAATAATAACCGGTTCCGGAATTCTTGACGTAGGCGACGATCGTGTCGTCACCGACTTTCGCCTGCGCCAGTTGAAGGACTTGTGCCGCGCCGGGTGGCAGCCAGGGCGCAGAAGCACTGACCCCCGACGGTTGCGCCGCGTTTGCGGTAGCCGAAACCTGGGCCAGCACCGTTGAACCCGTTAGGGTCAACCCAGCGGCCATCACAGCCGCCAGTATTTTTAAATAATTGGTTTTCATAAATTCACCTGTCCTGCAACTAAACACCGCACGTTCGCGCGGGTTGAGTTTCATTTTATTCGACACTTGATCAGACGTTTCAATTCAAAATAAGTTTCACCCCGAACACCGGAGGCGCCAATTTCCAGGTCGGCAATAAAAAGAAAAAGAGCCCAGACACTACTCCGGGCTCTTTCAACAACACTTTAAATTTCTAGTTGGAGTCACTACTTCCAACGCCTTTAGATTAACATAGGTGGGATTTTCGTCTTGTCACCAGTGTTGGGGACACGGGTGACCCAGGCTTGTATACTTAACAAACGCACATTGTTTTAAAAAGCCAATGTTTGTGAGGTT
>CAIQEI010000153.1 GCA_903870815.1 uncultured Verrucomicrobia subdivision 3 bacterium | reverse complement strand
TGAACCGTTGTGTTTTCGACATCACCAGCAAGCCGCCGGGCACGATCGAGTGGGAATAATCGCCGGTCAATGGAACGAGTGGCGAACCCTCGAAAAATACTTCGTGTCCATCCGCGGCGGTTCCTGTTAAATTCGCCGCGCCCATGAACGAGTGGAACATTCAATCCCGAGCTCCCGCCTGCGAGGCGTGCGCCCGGCCGTTTACCGACCGGCAGCCGTATCACACCCTGCTGCTGGAACTAGCGCCGGACTTGCGCCGCTCGGACATCTGCGATGCCTGCTGGCAAAGGCAGTTCGCCGGCGACGCCCGCGGTCGGGCCGGTTTTATCTCCCACTGGCAGGGGATTTTTGAAGTCCCGCCCCCGGTGGTTGATGCCATCCAGAAGGAGACTGCCGAGACTGTCCTGCGCAAGCTCGTTGCGCAGAACGACCCGCGCTACGCGGCCGCCGCCTTTATTCTCGCGGTAATGCTGGAACGCAAACGCCTGCTTAAAGTGAAGGAGCAAATCACCCGCGAAGGCCGGCGCGTGTTCATTTACGAGCAGCCCCGCACTGGCGACATCTTCGCAATCACCGACCCGGAATTGCATCTGGACCAGCTCGAAGCCGTGCAGCGCGACGTCGCGCAACTGCTCGAACACGGCCTGTTCCCGACAGCGGTTGAGACTCCCGCGCCCGTCGCGGCGGCGGCGGAAAATCCGGCGGTGACCGGTGCAGACGCTGTTCCGTCAACGGAAGAACAACCGTTGGCTCAAACCTAACCATGTCGTTTCCATTCGAGTTACCCGTTGTAAATTGCACCTGGCCGGCTTTTCCAACCTGCAACTGACAGCCACCGTGTCTGATTTCGCCGAACTCCAAGCCCGTCTCGGCCATCCCTTCCGCGACGAAAGCCTGTTGCGCCTCGCTCTCACGCATCCGTCCGTCGCGCACGCGGCGAACCCGGCGACGGCGCAAAACCAGCGGCTGGAGTTCCTCGGCGACTCGGTGTTGGGGATGGTGCTGTCGCGCGAGCTGTTTGAAAAATTTCCCGCCGCCGACGAGGGGGTGCTTACCAAGTCGCGCGCTAAACTGGTGAATGCGGTTTCGCTCGCGGAGCACGGGCGTGAACTCGGCCTCGGCGCGCACCTGATTCTCAGCCGGGGCGAGGAGAACACCGGCGGCCGCCAACGTCTGTCGGCGCTGGCGGACGCGTTCGAGGCGTTGCTGGGCGCGATTTTTCTGGATGGCGGCTTCGAGGCCGCGCAGGCATTTGTGCGGCGTGAGTTCGCCGCCGATTTCAGTACCCTGACGGAATCAGCGGACTTTCAAAATCCCAAGGGCGAGTTGCAAGAGCGGCTGCAATCGCGTTCCCCGCTTGCGCCGGAATATGAATTTATCTCCGCCACCGGGCCGGATCACGAACGTGTTTTTGAATGCGCAGTGCGGCATGACGGTGCGGAGCTGGCGCGCGGCACTGGCAAAAGCAAAAAGGCCGCCGAGAGTGCGGCGGCCCGGGCGGCGTTGAAAAAATTGGGCGCGGAGAAACCGTTGGCGCCTTGAGCCCGTCAGTTGTGGCCTGCTGGGCAGCCGGGGTACGCCGCCCTTGCCACCCCGACGGACTTGAGCCGGTGCGGGGTTGAAATTATATACTTGATTCGACCCGCCCTCCTGGCCAAAGGTGTGGGCTTGAGCATTCAGCGTGTCAGGTTGGTGGATATTGCCCTGCGGGTCGGTATTTCCACCGGCGCGGTTTCGCTGGCCTTGCGGGACCACCATTCCATTTCTCCCGGGCGCCGCCAGCAGGTGCAACTCATCGCCCGGGAGATGGGCTATCGGCCCGACCCGTTCTTGTCGGGCCTGGCGGCGTATCGGCAAAGCAACCGGGCGGCCAAATTCCATAGCACCATTGCCTGGCTTGACCATTGGCAGGAGCCGGTCCCGTTGCGCAAGGCCTACCGGCTGTTTGGAGGCATTTGGCGGGGAGCCAGCCAGATGGCCGTCCGGCTGGGCTATCAGCTTCAGGATTTTCGCTGGCCCGAAAATGGCTCTTCCAAAGACCTGGAGCGCGTTTTGCATGCGCGGGGAATCCATGGCATCCTGATTCCGCCGCATCGCGGCGAGATTGACTGGGGCCATTTCAATTGGAGCAAGTTTGCGCTGGTCCGCATTGGCGGCACGGTGGGTATTCCGGTTTCCAATCAGATCACTTCGGATTGGTTTGGTGGGGCGAAAATGGCGGTGACGCGCATACATGACTACGGCTACCGGCGGATCGGTTTGGTTGCAGGCCGGACCTTTGAAGAGCGTTTCGGCGGCAACAATTATGCCGGCTTTTGCTGGGCACAGCACAAATTGAAGTTCGACCCCGCCCTGCCCGTGCTGCTGACCGATTTTGAGCCGGCCAAACCGGAAATCATGACCCGTGAAAAAGCCGCCCTGAAACGCTGGCTAATGGATCACCAGCCGGATGCCATTTTGACGACCGACGCTGAAATTCCGGGGTTGATCCGGGAACTGGGGTATCGCATTCCCCAGGACATTGCGGTGGCGGGAACCAACGTCTTGGATATTCCCGTGGATGCCGGCATCAACCAGATGCCGGAATTGATCGGCGCCATCGCACTCGAAACGCTGGTCAAACAGATCAACCTGAACGAGCGCGGTGAACCCGCCGACCCCATCAAAATCCTGGTAAAGCCCCGGTGGCAAGACGGCCGGACACTGCCGCCCCGGAGTCCCGCCCGCTGATGGCTGCACGGTTCCCGGCGTTCGGGTTAATCCTAATGCCGGCATCCGGGTTGGTTTTCAGGGGTTTCCCGCCCACTTTGCCAATGGCTGACCTAACTAAACTGTTATAGTAAAATACCCCGTTGATTTTTTTTTACTATCGGTTAAATTGCCAAATCAATCATTTAAACACCAAACGACGAACCGACAGTTTTGGCTTGATTCCCCTCAAGCTGTCATCCTGTCGGTAGTAGTCTGCTAAAAAAACAGCGCCATCATGAAATACCTCCTTCGCTCAAATTTTCGCCTTTGTCTCGCCGCCATGTTGGCCAAAACCGGAATAAGCAAGCATATGAGAATTGATTCCTTCACCAAAATCTCCGCCCTCGTCGCGCTCCTCGCGCTCGGGTTGGCCGCGACCCCGGCCCCGGCGGCCAACATTAGCTGGGGCACGCCGCACAACATCGCGAGTGACACCGATGTCGTTACCAACGGCACATTGATCAGGGCGGTGGACTGGAGCGGCAACTACCAGACCGTCAACGGGGTTTCCTTCGTACCCGCCAACCCCAACGAGTGCATTCAGGGATTGAATGCCGTGCTGGTAAATAATAATACGACCACTGGCTACGGAGTCGGTCTTCCTTCCAGCCCCACCCTCAGCACGGCCTACGGCAAAATCCTGAATCTCGCCTACCTCTCGACCGGAACCACAGGATCCGGCAGTTACGGATATGGAACTGTCACGGTGGTGATGAACGGCCTGACGCCGGGTCATCAATACGAGGTGCAGGTCTGGTGCCAGGATCCCAGGCTGGCCAGCACCACGCAAACCATCACTGACATCTCAGGGAACAGCAGCAACAACGTAGTCACCGTGGCGCTGAGCACCGGTGCCCCTGGGAGCTCCGGCCAATATGTTGTCGGAACCTTTACGGCGGACAGCCCCATTGCGATCAACGGCAACCAGCCAGCGGCACAGCAGGGCTTCATCATCAACACCTCGGGTGAATACATGGAAGTCAACGCGGTGCAGCTGCGGGACCTGACTCCCGGCGGCACGGTGCTTCCCCCCTACTTCAGTCCCTCGACCCAGACCAAAAATAGCGGGGCAACACCGGTGACCAACTCACTCTATGGCACACAATCGGTGGTGATCACCAGTGAAACGGCCGGTTCAACCATCTACTACACCACCGACGGGACCACCCCGACCACCAGCTCCCTCCACGGAACCAACGGCAACGGTCTGGCCACGGTTGTTATCTCGACCAACACGGTCATCAAAGCGATTGGCGCCATGAACGGCTGGACGAGCAGCTCGGTCTCGATCGGGACATACAATATATCACCCGCGCCGACGAATCAGATGAACGGCATTCAGGACTGGAAGCAGATGAAGTATGGGATGATGGTGACCTACGCCTATAATGCTCCCAATAACAATGGTCAAAATCAGAACTTCGAAACCCCCATGCCTGATGGCTCGCACATCCAGGACATCAATACCTTTGCCAACCAATTTAACGCGCCCCAGTTTGCCAGCGACCTGGCCTCCTTCGGACTGGAATATGTGATCTTCACTGCCTGGCATGGTGGGGAATGTCCGCTCTATCCAAGCGCAGTCATGAACTCCTGGCGTCCAGGTTGCTGCCCGACCCGTGATCTTCTGGGCGACATGATCGACGCCTGCCGTGCCAAAGGCATCAAAATCATCTTCTACACCCACCCGCTGCTGGGTCATAATTATAGCCAGGTCGATGACGCCACCACCGGATATTGGCCCTGGAACTGGGTGACCTGGAGCAATTTCAAGAACGATGAATACTCCGAGATGATCCAGCGGTATGGAAGTCGCATTGACGGATTTTATACGGATGATGGATTTCAGGCCGGGAATCTGGATGGCGCCGCCTCCGCTGGGGTTTTTTATCCCATCAATGCGCTATTTACCCATGACAACCTGGAGGATGTGGATTACGTCCGGTTGCGTAGCACCATCAAGGCGAACAATCCGAACATGGTGACGATGTGTAACGGTGCCTACTCTTTCCGTGGCATCTACGCCTTCGACTACCCGAACGTGGAACAAGGCGGGCTTCCCTCGACGACCTATTCCGATGGGGGCAACTTCTGCGCCCAATCCATCCAGATCGCGCCGGTTTGGTGGGCGACGGTGGCCGCCAACGGGGGTTGGTCCTGCACGGCCAGTGCCAACAATATTTTTCGTTATACGGTGCTGGGCGCCGGAACCCAAAACTCGTTCGGCGGCGCCGCATGGGCGGCGGGCTGCTATAACAGCAGCGGCTGGGAGCCGGGCGTGGCGCAGACGATGCAGCAGGTCGGTGCCTGGATGGCCCCCATCGGTGCTTCCATCCGGAACACCTACGCCAGTTCATCTTATGTCACGGGCCCGGGCAACAGTGTCGGGTCCATCGCGAATGGGATCGTGGCGACGAAGTCCACCAACAACGCCATCGAATATATTCATGTGCTCAATCCGCCGTCCGGGAAGACGCTTTCGCTGCCGGTTCCGTCCGATAGCAAGACCTTTACCTCGGCCCAGTTGCTGGCCAATGGCCAGGCGGTCACCCTGGTTCAGAACGGCTCGGGCGTGAGCCTGACGCTGCTCGGCACCAACACCTGGAGCAGTTTGGATACGGTCATTGCCTTGTCCGTGTCCGGTTCGGCGCCGACCATTTTTAATGCTCCGGTGTCGCAAGGGGTTATTTTTAATCAGAACGCCAGCTTGACTGTGCAGGCCATTGGCGCGGGCACCCTCACCTACCAGTGGCAGGCGGGTCCGGTGGGCAGCGGGACCTTCACGAACCTGGTGAATGGCGGGCAGATTTCGGGGGCCAACGCCAGCGTCCTGACCATCGTCAATGCGACTACCAATAGTGCACTCGATTACCGGGTGATCGTGAGCAACAGCTATGGCTCCGTCACCAGCGCGCCGCCGGCCACGTTGACGCTACTGCCGACGAGTCCCCTGGTGGATGTCCAGTTTAACGGGGAGTACAACTTTGCCACTTCAACGCACACGCCCGGTCCCGTGCAAACCGGGGCGGCGATCCTGGGCGCCGGGGGAGACCAATGGAACGTCGAGTCGTTTCCATATTATACCACTCCGGGCACCGTATTTAGCGCCGTCCCTTTGACGAATGCCGACGGAACCTCCATCGGCGCGACCCTGACCGTGTCGCAGCCCGGCAACCCGGTTTATACCGGGACGTACCCTGGCTCCAGCTATGGAGCCACGGATGCTGGCACTGCGAATTTGATGTCGAGCGGGTTGGAAACCTTTAACTACAACACCTATCCCGGCTACATCAATTTTTCCATCGGCGGACTCTCGCCCTACGCCAATTCGCTCTTTACCCTGGTGGTCTATGCCGGCACGCATGGAGCCCAGACTGAGACCATCACTTTGACGGGCGGAGCCGCCGGCGGGAACACCGGCAGTGCCTTGACCACGAGTTCCGCCTCGCGTCAGCTTTCGGCGGGTGCAGGCGTGGCTTACAATACATTCACGGGAGTGCTGACCGGTGGCACCCTGACGTTTCAAGTCGCGGGCGGGGTGCCCCAAGCCAGCACGCTATTGGTAAACGGTTTTCAGTTGCTGTTGACCACCAATGCCCCCCCTCTCATTGCGTCCCAGCCCGTTTCGCAGACGGTCCCCATCGGTGGCACGGCTGTGTTTAGCGTGTCGGCGACGGGATCCGCCCCCTTGAGCTACCAATGGCAGACCAATGGTGGAAGCGGCTGGGGCAACTTGGCTAATGGCGGCCAAATATCAGGGGCTACCAGCAACCTCCTTACCATCTCCAATGCCACCGTAAACCTGGCGCTGGCCTATCAGGTGATCGTCACCAATAACTTCGGCGCAGTGACCAGCACGCCGGTCGCCACGCTGACGGAGACGGGGATTCCAACTCCGGTCGCCATCCCGAATTTTTCCTTTGAGGCCCAGTCTGTCAACCCCGGCACCTATTCGATTACAACCCCGACGAGCTGGAGCGTCACCGGGCCGTCGGCCGGGGTGGTCGCCCTCATCCATCCGGCCTCCGGTGACAACCGGTTCAGCACCTACCCCCCGCCCGGTCTGAACGGCAACAATTATTGCCAGGTTTACAGCACCGGTGCCGGCGACAACGCCACGGTCTATCAGGACACGGGCGTCAAGTATCAGGCCGGCACGACTTATACATTGACCGCCTATTTCGGTTGGGAGGCCAGCGCCGCCCCTAATAGCCAACTGGTGTTGTACAATTCAACGCTGGCGGCTGTCGCCTCCATTTCCATCACCGGGTCGGCGCTCACGCAAAACGCATTTACTGGCAAAAGCGTGACCTACACCGCGACGGGCAGTGAAGGGGGCAACGGGGACATCGTGGTCGGATTCAACACGACCGGAGCGGGGGCGAGCACCTCCTTCGACTTTGACAACGTGTCTCTGACTGCGGTCACGCCGGCGGTTCCCCCCTCCATAACGAATGAACCGGTGTCGCAGGTGGTTTCACCCGGCACCACCGTGACTCTCAGCGTGGGTGCTTCTGGAACTTCGCCGTTGAGTTACCAATGGAAAGCCGGGGCGGTGGGAAGCGGTATCTATAGCAATCTGGTCGGAGCGACCAGCAATGTCCTGACGATCCCCAATGCGACAACGAATCAGGCGGCTGACTATGTGGTCGTGGTGACCAACAGCTATGGTGCGGTCACCAGCGCGCCGCCGGCCACGCTCAGCGTGGTTTACTTGCCGGTCATCACGACCCAGCCCGTTTCGCTGACGAATTTTATCTACACGGTCAATTCGTTCAACGTTGGGGCGGTGGGGTCGGCCCCGTTGATCTACCAATGGCAGGCCGGGACCGGCGGGAACTTCACCAACTTGGTGAATGGCTCCGTCATCACGGGGGCGACGAGCAACTTGCTGACAATCCTGAATTCGACCGCCGGTTGGGCGCAGAATTACCGCGTGATTATAACCAACGCCAACGGCGCCGTCACCAGTTCCGTGGCCAGCCTCACCCTGACTAACTTCGCGCAGACCGCGATTGCCATTGGCAATTATTCGTTCGAGGCCCAGACCGTGTCGGACGGAACCTACAACAACTTGGGCACCGGCGCGCCTACGAGTTGGAGCGTGTCCGGGCCCTCGGCCGGCGTCGTTGCCCTGGTGAATCCCGGCGCCTCGGATGGCCGGGGTTATGGTGCCAGCCCGGCCGGTTTGGATGGCAACAATTATTGCCAGATATTCAGCACCGGTGCCAATGATACCGGCTCGGTCTTTCAGGATACCGGCGTCAGTTATACGGCGGGCACGACCTACACCTTGACCGGAGCTTTTGGCATGGAGAACCAACCGTTTCCCAACGGCACACTGAATCTTTACAATTCGTCGGGTGTCGTCATCGCCTCCACGAACATCAGCGCGGCGAATTTGACGCTGGGTTCCTTCAAGGATTTCAGTGTCAACTACACCGCCACGGGCGGCGGCAATGAATCTGGCAATGGCAATTATCACATTCTCGTCGGTTTTCAAGTCAACGGTGCCGCCCAAAACACGTCCTTTGACTTCGATAACCTGCGCTTGGTGTCGACCACATTATTCAACCCGACCATATCCTATTCATCGCCTTCCAAGACCGCCTATCCTGGCGGTGTTATTTCCTTCCCCGTGGTGGCCGCGGAATCGGCGCCGTTGCCCTTAAGTTATCAATGGCAGGCCCGGTCGGTGGGCAGCGGGACATTTACCAACCTCACGGATAATGGACAGTTGCTGGGAACAGCCACCAGCGTCTTGACCATCAGCAATGTGACGGCCAGCTCCATGCTGGATTACCGGGTGATTGTGGCCAATAACGTCGGTTCCGTCACCAGCGCGGTGGCAACCCTCACCGTGCCGTCCGGCTGGGCCCTCGTCTGGGGTGACGATTTCAGCGGCACCACCTTGGATACCACCAAGTGGGCGCCATTCGGTGGCAACACGACTGGCGGTCAGGTGTATTACACCGGACGGTCCAACAATGTTTACGTTGCGAACGGTCTGCTGCACCTTGTGGCCCAACATGAGTCCCTCGGCGGTCAACCCTACACCTCCGGCCAGGTGCGGACCGAGGGCCTTTATACGAAGAAATACGGACATATCGAAGCCCGGATGAAAATGCCGGCTGGGCAGGGCTTCTGGCCGGCGTTCTGGATGCTGGGGCAGAACTATGATCCTGGCATCAACTGGCCGTACTGCGGCGAAATTGACATCCCTGAGAATGCCGGCGGATTACCCAATATGGTCCAGGGCACGATTCATTATGCCGACGTGAGCGGCAATGACACGTTCCAGACCCTGCAATACTACTTACCGACTCCGGGTGACACCGCTGGCGGCTTTCACACCTACGGGATCCAGTGGACGAGCAACTCGATCATCTGGCAGGTGGATGGCGTGAATATTCAGACCTGGACCAGCTGGGGCGCGGCCAGCGGACCCAATGTCTATCCCGTGCCGTTCAACCAGCCGTTTTTCTTCCTCTTGCAACTGGCGGTCAGCGGCGCCGGTGATTACGGCGGCGCGCCCAACGTCAGCACGCCGTTCCCGAGCGAGGTGCAGGTGGATTATGTTCACGTGTATGATCAAGTCGCGGTCACGGTGCCGACGGTGACCGTCAGCCCCGCGACTACCAATGTGCAGTGTGGCACCGGGGCCACCCTTACCGCCAACGCCACCGGCACCGCCCCGCTGGGTTATCAGTGGTATAACAATCTGACCAACGCCATTTCGGGGGCGACCAACGCGACCCTGGTTCTGACGAACCTGCACCTTGCCCAATTGGGCAACTACCGGGTGGTTGTGACCAACGCCGCCGGAGCCGCCACCAATTTCGGCTCGGTTAACATCGTGGATACAATCCCGCCGGTGATTTCGCAATGCGTGCCGGCTCAATCGCTGACCAATGGGCCGGGTTGCTCGGCCACCCTGCCGGATTATACTTCTTTGCTCGTGGCTGCCGACAGTTGCAGTGGCACCTTGCATGTCGTTCAGGTTCCGGCCCCCGGAAATTCGCTGTCCGTCGGCGGCTACACCGTGAACTTTTATGTGGATGACGGCAATGGCAACACGAATACCTGCAGCACGACGGTGACGGTTTATGACGGGAATCCGCCGGTGATCGTCAGTCAGCCGTTGAGCCAGACTAACAACATCACCACCGCCGCGACGTTCACGGTGGTTGCCACGGGTTGCACGGCCTTGAGCTACCAGTGGTATATTGGCGCGACTCCACTGGCGAATCAGACCAACAGCACCCTGACCCTGCCTGCGGTGGGTTCGGCTGATGCCGGGAGCTACAGCGTGGTGATCACGAGCGCGGGCGGTACGACCAACAGCCAGGCGGCCGTGCTGACGGTGCTGAGCCAGATACCGGTTATTGTCTCCGGTGCCACTCTGCCGGATAAAACGTTCCAGCTTACGATCAACGGACCGAGCAACCAGATCTATCAGGTGCTCGGCACTACCAATCTGGCCCCGGTGGCGCTCTGGGTGCCGTTGATCACCAACACGTTCCTCGGTGTGCCGACCAGCTACATCGACACCACCGCCACGAACTTCAACCTGCGCGTCTATCGGTTGCAGTCGCCGTAAAGGACGCGGTAGGGAAGGCCGCTGCGTTCCCGGCTACCGAGAGAGATTTTCGGCAGCAACCCGTCGGCCGGTCTGGCCGACGGGTTTGGGTCTTTTACAAAAGCTGGACCAGACTTTTCAAACCAAAGCGGCGATAAATTGCACACAGTCCAGACGCTCCGCATTGACTGGGTCGCACCAAATTTCGCGCCAGCGTTTGGACTGCGTGGGCTTCAGCCCCGCTTTGCCCCGCGTGGCTACGAGATTATTCCGTCGACCGCCAGCCGCTTTCATTTCGGTTTTAGGGCTTAACTGGGCAAGCTGGGAGCCTCATGCCGGCTCGCCACGCGTTTCCCGCCCGGCCGGTTGATTCAACAACTCCTTCGGGTTGACGGCCAGTTCGCGCAATTGCACGAAGATGCTCCGGTGCACGGTTTCGGATGTTTTGGACATTGCCATCACCATCACGCCATTTTCGGTGAAGGCGCCGGTTAGGTTCGCCGTCCGCCGTGGGTGTTCGAGGCGGCAATGTGCCGCCATTTTTTACTTATTCTTCCCATGCACCTTCGCCGCGACTTTCAGGCGCAGGGCGTTCAACCGGATGAAGCCGGTGGCGTCGTCCTGGTTGTAGGCCTTGGTCGGGTCGGCTTCCATCGTGGCGATGTGCGGGTTGTAGAGGCTTACCGGGGATTTGCGGCCGGACACCATGATATTTCCCTTGTAGAGTTTCACCCGCACGGTGCCGGTCACGTTCTTCTGGCTTTCGGTCACATAGGCCTGGAGGGCATAGCGTTCGGGCGCGTACCAGAAACCGTTATAGACCAGCTCGGCATACTTCGGAATGAACGCGTCGCGCTGGTGCATGACTTCGCGGTCCATGGTGAGCGATTCCATCTGGCGGTGGGCGAAGTGTAGAATCGCGCCGCCGGGTGTCTCGTACACGCCGCGCGATTTCATGCCGACGTAGCGGTTCTCCACCATGTCCACCCGGCCGACGCCGTGTTTGCCGCCGAGTTTGTTCAACGCCTTCATCACGCCGAGCGGATTCAGCTTCTTGCCGTTCACCGCGACGCAATCGCCTTTGACGAAGTCGAGCTCGACGAACTCCGGTTTGTCCGGCGCGTCTTCGGGCAGCACGGAGAGCGTGGTGAAATAGCTGCGGTTCTTCAAATCGTAGGAGTCGAACCACGGGTCTTCGAGGATGCCGGCCTCGTAGGAGATGTGCAGGAGGTTGCGGTCCATGGAATACGGCTTCTTGGCGCTGGCCTGCACGGGAATCTTGTGCTTGGCGCAGTAATCAATCATCTCCTGCCGGCCGGGGAACTGGGCGCGATACGCCGAATCCCGCCACGGGGCAAT
>CAIQEI010000152.1 GCA_903870815.1 uncultured Verrucomicrobia subdivision 3 bacterium | reverse complement strand
CTCACATAGGTGAGGCCGATCTTGTGACAGAACTTCACGGACGACGGGTCGCCGCCATGTTCGCCGCAGATGCCCATCTTGATGCCAGGACGGGTCTTGTTGCCCTTCTCGGCGGCAATCTTCATGAGCTGGCCGGTGCCTGCCTGGTCAATCGAGGCGAACGGATTCGTCCGGGTGATTTCCAGTTCCGCATACGCCGGCAGGAATGTGCCGGAATCGTCACGACTCATGCCGAGGCAGGTTTGCGTCAGGTCGTTCGTGCCGAAACTGAAGAACTCGGCGGTCTGGGCGATCTCATCCGCCGTAAGAGCACCGCGCGGTACTTCAATCATGGTGCCGACGCTATAGGCGAACTTCACTTTCTTTTCCTTCATCACCTGGGCGGCGACTTCGTGAACGATAGCGACCTGCAGGTCGAGTTCGCGCTTGAAGCCGACGAGCGGGATCATCACTTCGGGCTTGGGCTTGAACCCCTGCTTCTGCGCATCGGCGGCGGCCTCGAACACGGCGCGGGATTGCATGCGCGTGATCTCCGGATATTTGATACCAAGGCGGCAGCCGCGGAAACCGAGCATCGGGTTGAACTCGTGCAGTTCGTGAACGCGGTTGATGATCTTCTCGACGGAGATATTCAGCTTCCGCGCGAGGTCCATCTGCGATTCCTTGGTGTTGGGCAGAAACTCGTGCAGCGGCGGGTCAAGGAAACGGATGGTGGCCGGAAATCCTTTCAGCGCCTTGAAGATGCCAAAAAAGTCCTCGCGCTGATATGGCAGCAGTTTCGCCAGCGCCGCTTCCCGGGCGGCAAGCGAATCCGCCAGAATCATTTCGCGCATGGCGTCGATGCGGTTGCCCTCGAAGAACATGTGTTCGGTGCGGGTCAGGCCGATGCCCACCGCGCCGAACGCGACGGCGTTGCTGGTCTGCTCCGGCGTGTCGGCGTTGGTGCGGACCGAGAGGCGCGTGAACTGCGCGCACCACTTCATGAGCTGGTTGTAATTCTTGAACTTCTCGGTGGCCTGCGCGGCCTTGTCGCCGTGAATCAGCCCGGCGATGATTTCGGACGGGGCGGTCTTGACCTCACCCGCGTAAACCGTGCCGGCGGTGCCGTCGATGGAAAGGAAATCGCCTTCCTTGAACGTCTGGCCGCTGACGGTGACGGTCTGCTTGTCGTAATCCACATGGACGCCGCTGGCGCCGCACACGCAAACCTTGCCCATCTGGCGGGCAACGAGCGCCGCGTGCGAACTGACGCCGCCGCGCGCGGTGAGAATGCCTTCCGCCGCGATCATGCCGCGCAAATCTTCGGGCGAGGTTTCGACGCGGACGAGCAGGACTTTTTCGCCCCGCTTCTCGGCTTCCACAGCGCGTTCGGCGTTGAGATAGATTTTACCGGAAGCCGCACCGGGGCCGGCCGGCAAACCGGTGGCGATGGCGGTGGCTTTCTTCACCTCGGCCAGATCAAAGATCGGCGCGAGGAGCTGGTCGAGCTGGTCGGCCGGATTGCGCATCACGGCGGTCTCGGCATCGATCAATTTCTCCTTCACCATGTCGGCGGCGAACTTCAGCGCGGCGGCGGCAGTGCGCTTACCGTTGCGTGTCTGGAGCATGAACAGTTTGCCTTCCTGCACGGTGAACTCGATGTCCTGCACGTCTTTGAAATGCTTTTCCAGCGTCTTGCGGACGAGCAGCAGCTCCGCGTAAGACTTGGGCATTTGATCCTTAAGCTTCAACACCGGCTCCGGCGTGCGGACACCGGCGACGACGTCTTCGCCCTGCGCGTTAATGAGGAATTCGCCGTAGAATTCGTTCGTGCCGTTCGCCGGATTGCGCGTGAACGCAACGCCGGAACCGGACTTGTCGCCGGTGTTGCCGAACACCATCGCCTGCACGTTGACGGCGGTGCCCCATTCCGTCGGGATGTTATATTTGCGGCGATAGACGCTGGCGCGGTCGTTCATCCAGGAACCGAACACGGCGCCAGCGGCGCCGCGCAGCTGATCCCACGGACTGTTCGGGAACACATGGCCGGTACGATCCTTGACCAGCGCCTTAAAGCGCTTGACTAGTTCAGCCTGGTCTTCGGCGGTGAGTTCGCTGTCGATGATGTCCTTGTGATATTTCTCGTGCTTGAACTCGTGGATAATGGTTTCAAACGGTTCGTGATCCTCGCCCTCGCGTTTTTGCACGCCCAAAACAACATCGCCATACATCTGGATGAAGCGGCGGTAGCAGTCCCACGCGAAGCGCGGGTTCTTGGTGGCGTCGGCTAGCGCAATCACGGACTGGTCATTCAGGCCGAGGTTCAAAATCGTGTCCATCATGCCGGGCATGGAGTCGCGCGCCCCGGAGCGGACCGCCACCAGCAGCGGCATGCCGCTGGTCGCGCCGAACTTCGTGCCCATGATCTTTTCCATGTTGGCGACACCGGCATCCATCTGCGCCTGTAGCTCCTTCGGATAGGTCTTCTTGTACGCGTAGAAATAGGTGCAGACCTCGGTGGTGATGGTGAATCCGGGCGGCACGGGCAGACCGATGCGCGTCATCTCGGCAAGGTTTGCGCCCTTGCCGCCGAGCAGCGGCTTCATCGAGCCGTCGCCGTCGGCTTTTTTATTGCCCCAGGTGTAAACGTATTTATGTGATTTGGTTTTGGCCATATAAAATAATGATTGGGAAACGTTTTATTGGTGCGTAAAACGAAGGCTGAAAATAGCAAACCGACTACCGGAGTCAATGAATCTAGCGGCGAAAGACAAACCACGTTGCGCATTGGACAAGAAATGGCGATGGCAAACCGGGGCCACACCGGAACCGGCGAGGAACAGCGTCAGGTTGATTAAAATTTAGAGACCTTAGCAAAAATTATGTCGTGGCACTCTTTGAGAGCCGTTCGAATACAAGATTCATTTAAAAATCCACGACGGTCACAGACCGCCGCTACAACCAAAGCCGACTTTTCAGAGCTATCATTAAATTATCGCGGCTGGCGGTGACATTTGGTCCAAGCGGGTTGGCGTCGGGAGTGGTGGTGTCGAGCTGGTCGCGTACATTTTTTACGGCCTACTTGAAGGAGGGAGCGGTCCAATAGCCAGGGCGATCCTCCGGTCGGGGACTGAGGCGGCGGACGGCGCCAGGAAAAACCGTATTAACCGAGGGGGGCGGTGAGACAGGAAACCGGGCGAACTGGTGATGGATAAGTGAAATTTTCATCTGCCACAAATCATATTGACGAACGGCACCGTTCGGCCCGAAGATTCCGGCATGAAAATCCTAATGAACGTCAAAATTCCGCATCAGCAATTCAACGCCGCCACGAAGGATGGCTCGGTGGGCAAGAAGCTGAAAAGCATTCTGGACGCCATCAAGCCGGAGGCGGTCTATTTCACTGAACAATCCGGCCAACGGGGAGCCGTTCTCGTCGTCAATATCAAGGACTCCTCGCAGATTCCGTCGCTGGCGGAACCGTGGTTTCTGACCTTTGAGGCTGATGTAGAGTTTCGGATTGCGATGACGCCGGGAGAACTCCAGAAGGGCGGGCTTAAAGAACTGGGCGAGAAGTGGGGTTGATTTGCGTCAACCTTACTTTTTAAAACGCGGATGGAAAGAGATTGGACACAGATTCCCTTCATTGCAATCCGCTGGCTGACCGGACGGTACGAAATGGGCGTGCCGATGGCTAAATAACAACTTCTTGCCCGGGCTCACGGCAAAAACAACCGGTAAAATTGCCGGGGTTGATCGGGGTTCAATCCGTTGGTGACCACAAAGTTTCCCTGTGCATCCAGAACATTTGTCGCCAGCAGGGTCCAGTTGGTCAGAGGTAAAGCCAGATCGGTGGTGGCGAGCAAATAATAGGTGGCATTCGCCGTGCCGTTTGTCCCCGCGATGGTCAAATTGGTTCCCGTCAAGGTCAGGCTGGAAACCTCCGGCGACGTTGGCACCTGCACCGTCAACACCGCCACACTCGAGGTGACGCAGCCCGCGCTGTTGGTCAACACGCAACCGAAGATCGCCCCGTTGTCGCCGGCCACGGCCGCCGGAGTGATATAATTCGTCGCCGTCGCGCCGCTGATGTTCGTTCCATACTTTTGCCACTGATAAGCGATGGGCGTGGCACCGCCGGCGGCCACCGTGAAGTTTGCGGTCCGGCCGGCCGTCACCGTGGCATTCGCCGGCTGCGTCGTGATCGTTGGCGGAGCGTCACCCGTGAAATAATAGACACCGCTGCCCTCGCTCATAGTGACTGAATTGTTCGAAAGAGCGACGTTGGTGCCGTACATGTCCGTGCAGGTTGAATTGGGCGGACCGGTTACCATGGCCGTCCCTTCTGGCACCCAGGCGATCATGACGGTGGGCGAGCCGCTCAATGTCAGCGACCAGATACTGTTGGTCGTGGGCAACTGACCGTAGCCGATGGGAGTCGTCATGCTGGTTATGGTCTTTCCGGCCGTGGTCTTGGTGAGAAACTGGATGGCATAGTTAGCCTGGTGAAAGTTTCCGCCGGGAAACAACCCCCAGGTGGGATCGGTATCATTGAAGACGGTTATGAATTGAAAACCGACCATCCAATGGCAAAGTATCGTCCGGACCCATTCATACGAGAACTTGGTCTCGCTCGACCCGGCGTCAAAGGCAAACTGAATGCCGGTTTCGGTCTCCCAATAAGTTTGCATATTCGCAAGCCCGGGGGTGCTTTGAATTTCCCGAGTAAAAGCTTGATAGGTATATTTGCCACCAAAATCACATTCGGGATTATCGTCAAAACCGCCGATCCCAGCGCCTTCGCTCGATCCATATAACCAGGCCGTCCCGTAGGTGTGGATGCCAACCGCATCAAACGCATTATTCGTGGCCATGCCGGCGGCGAAGGCCGCATTTCCACCAGTTGAAATGCCCACACCTTCCTCGTTGTAATATGATGAATACGCGCTGCAGGAGACTTTGGCGGTTGGATCGGCGGCATGAATCGCCACCTCGGACGCGTTGTTCAGTTGCGCCACCTGGGCGGCGGTAAGGAGATTATTTCCATACCAGGTGAAGTTTTCCGGCTCATTCCAGATCTCCCAATGGCAACTGGTTAAACCGTTGGATGCCACATGATTGACACAATTGGTGACGAACCTCACAAAAGCCGTAATGCCAGTCGACGTGCAACTGACGCCATAATTCGTGTTGCCGTCATCCAATATCCAGAGCGGTTTTAGATGGTATTGCAAACAATGCGCGCATTTCGCGTCGATACCGGACCAATCGTAAGCTGCGACATTGGTCTCAATCGTACTCCAAAACGTATCAATTCGAATCCAGGTAAAACCATCTTCCTCCGCCTGGGCAAAACTATTGGAAGTGGGGCTGTTGATCATGAGGCACAACATCGGGTTGAGTTGATTGGTCGGCTGATAGTTCCCATATTGTCCGATTGACTGCGCGAAGGTTGCAGGGGCAAACACACCCAGGCTGAGCGCGAAAATGCGCAACCAGGTTAATTTTGAGACCATCGCTCAAAACTATGGCAGGGAGTGTGCAATGTAAAGGACCAGCCCCGTTCCGCCCTGAAGCGTAAAGGGTTTAACCACGGATGGACGCAGATGAACACCGATCAAAAACTAAAAGCGGATACCGGTTGGTTAATACGGGCACTCGCCCCACCGGCTCCTACGGAGTGGCGAAAGTTCAAGGGGCTATTTTAGTAAACATATCATCAAATCAGGATGCGTTGATTTTTAATTTGAATTAGCAGATGTTTTGATTATCTTGGCTGCGATGTCGAACAACGCCGAACTCCTGAAACAAGCGCTCCGCGAACGCATTGTCATCATTGACGGCGCGATGGGTACAACCATCCGCACCTACGGGCTGGGCGAGGCGGAGATTCGCGGCGAACGGTTTGCGGATTCCAAGAAGGATCTCAAGAACAACGGCGACCTGTATTCCCTGACGCAATCGGCGACGATTGGCGATATCCACCGGCGTTTTCTCGAAGCGGGGGCGGACATCATCGAGACGAACACCTTTTCCGCCACGAGCATCGGCCAGAGCGAATTTTTCGTGGACGATCCGCGCGAACGCGGCGGCCGCAAAGACCCGGTTTTTTATCAAGGAGTCATCGAAAACAAATTTCTCAACGACCTCGCCTGGGAGATCAACGAACAGTCCGCCCGGCAATGCCGCGAGTGGGCCGACCGCATCGCGAACAAAACCGGGCGTCCGCGCTTCGTCGCGGGCGCGATCGGGCCGCTGACGGTTTCGCTCTCCAATTCGCCGGACGCGGATGACGCCGGGTTCCGCGTGGTCACGTTTGACCAGGTCAAGGCCGCCTACGTCAACCAGGTCCGCGCGCTGATCGCCGGCGGCTCGGACCTGCTGCTGGTGGAAACCATTTTTGATTCGCTGAACGCCAAGGCGGCGCTGGTGGCGATTGAGGAAGTCTATGCGCAAGACAAAAAGATCCTGCCGATCATGATTTCCGCCGCCGTCGGCCGCGGCGGCGAGACAATGATCTCCGCTCAAACCATCGAGGCGTTTTGGAACGCGATGAAACACGTGCAGCCGATCGCCATCGGCCTCAACTGCTCGCTTGGCCCGGATTTGATGCGGCCGTTCCTGGCGGAACTGGCGGAGAAATCCGACACGGCCATCTCGTGTTATCCGAACGCGGGATTGCCGAATCCGCTCTCGCCAACCGGCTTTGATTTGAAGCCTGAGGACATGGGCCATTTTCTCGGGGAATTTGCGAACAGCGGGTTGCTCAACATCGCCGGCGGCTGCTGCGGCAACACGCCGGAGCATATCGCGGCGATTGCGAAGGCGCTGGAAGGAAGGCATCCGCGGGAATTTGCGGAACGACGGAAGGAGCGAACGTTTTCCCCCCTCACCCCGACCCTCTCCCCCAAGGGGGAACGGGAGGACCCGACGGCTCGCGGGGACGCTCGCCCCACCCTGCCCTTGCGGCTTTCGGGTTCGCAGCCGTTCACGCAGCAGATCGGGCAGTTCATCATGATTGGGGAACGCACAAACGTCGCCGGTTCGCCGAAGTTCGCAAAACTCATCAAGGAAAACAAATACGACGAAGCCGTGGCCATTGCGCGGCAGCAGGTGGAGAATGGCGCTAACCTCATCGACATCTGCATGGACGAGGGGATGATCGACGGCGTGGCGGCGATGACGCGCTTCCTGCAACTCCTCGGCAGCGAACCGGAAGTCGCCAAGGTGCCGTTCATGGTAGACTCGTCGAAGTGGGAAGTGATCGAGGCCGGGCTTAAATGCGTCCAAGGCAAAGGCATCGTGAACTCCATTTCGATGAAGGAAGGCGAGGCCAAATTCCGGGACCAGGCGCGGAAAGTATTAAAATATGGCGCGGCGGTCGTGGTGATGGCCTTTGACGAGCAAGGCCAGGCGGCGACTTATGCCGACAAGATCCGCATCTGCGAACGCGCGTATAAAATTCTCGTGGATGAGGTCGGTTTTCCGCCCGAGGACATCATTTTTGATCCGAACATCCTCACCGTCGGCACGGGCATTGAAGAGCACAACAACTACGCAGTGGATTTCATCGAGGCCACGCGCTGGATCAAACAAAATTTGCCGCACGCAAAAGTGAGCGGCGGCGTGTCCAACGTCTCGTTTGGTTTTCGCGGCAACAACCCGGTGCGCGAGGCGATGCACAGCGCGTTTCTTTATCATGCCATCAAGGCGGGCATGGACATGGGCATCGTCAACGCCGGCATGCTGGAAGTTTATGAGGAGATCGAGCCGGAGCTGAAGGAGTTGGTTAAGGACGTATTGCTCAACCGCCGCCCGGACGCCACCGAACGGCTCGTGACATTCGGAGAAAAGCTCAAGGCGGCAAGCGCCGGCACGACCGCCAGCGACAAAAAGGTCGAGGAAGAATGGCGCAAAGGCACGGTTGAGGAACGCCTTTCGCACTCGCTAGTGAAGGGCATCGACCTTTACATCGACACCGACACCGAGGAAGCGCGCGCCAAATACGGCAAGCCGCTCGCCGTCATCGAAGGACCGCTGATGGCCGGCATGAGCGTGGTCGGCGATCTTTTTGGCGCGGGCAAAATGTTTCTGCCGCAAGTGGTGAAGTCGGCGCGCGTGATGAAAAAATCCGTCGCCTATCTCACGCCGTTCATGGAGGCCGAAAAGGCCGCGATGATCGCGCGCGGCGAAGTCGTCAAGGCGCAGGGCAAAATCATCCTGGCCACCGTGAAAGGCGACGTGCATGACATCGGCAAAAACATCGTCGGCGTCGTGCTGGCCTGCAACAACTACGAGGTGATTGACATGGGCGTGATGGTGCCCTGTGAGAAAATCCTGGAACGGGCCCGGCTGGAAAAGGCTGACATCATCGGCTTGAGCGGTTTGATCACGCCGTCGCTGGATGAGATGGTCCATGTCGCGCGCGAGATGGAGCGCACGGGCTTCACCATGCCGCTGCTCATCGGCGGCGCCACCACGAGTCGCGCCCATACGGCGGTGAAAGTGGCGCAACATTACCGCGAGCCGGTCGTCCACGTCCTCGACGCCTCCCGCGCCGTGCCGGTGACGAGCAGCCTGTTAAGCAAGGACGGCAAGGGCGCGTTCGTAAAGCAGCTGCGCGAGGATTACGAAAAATTCCGCGCCCAACACGCCGGTTCGCAGGTGAAGCTGCTTACGCTCGCCGCCGCGCGCGCGAACACGCCGAAGCTGAAATACGACGATCTCCCGAAGCCGGAGTTCACCGGCATCCGCACGATGTCGTCCGGGGCTTTTAATCCGGGTAAATGCGATTGCGGTTCCTCGCATGGCCATGCCGGAGCCTTCAACGTCAGCATCGGGGATATTGTACCGTTCATCGACTGGACGCCGTTTTTCCACACCTGGGAACTGCGCGGCGTTTATCCGAAAATCCTCCAGCATGAAAAACACGGCGAGGAGGCGACCAAGCTATTTGCCGACGCGCAGAAAATGCTGGCCGATTTCACCGCCAATAAATCGCTGCAGCTCCGCGCCGTCTATGGTTTGTTCCCGGCAAACTCCGTCGGTGATGACGTTGAAATCTACACGAACGGTTCGCGCCAACATCGGCGGACGAAATTGCATTTCCTGCGCCAGCAAATTGAAAAGGGCGACGGCACGCCCAACTGGTGCCTGGCGGATTTTATCGCGCCGAAGGGCGACACTCCCAGAGCGCCGCTACAGGATCATATTGGCGCTTTTGCCGTCACGAGCGGGCATGGCCTGAAGGAAATCGTGGAAAACTTCAAGGCGGCGCATGACGATTACAATGCGATCCTAGCCGAGGCGATTGCGGACCGGCTGGCTGAGGCCCTGGCAGAATTCCTGCACCAGCGCGTCCGCATGGAATGGGGCTTTGGCCGTCAGGAAAACCTGTCGACGGCCGATTTGATCGCGGAAAAATATCGCGGCATCCGGCCGGCGGCGGGTTATCCGGCCTGCCCGGACCATACAGAAAAGGCCATCCTGTGGGACCTGCTCGATGTGGAGCAACACACCGGCATCAAACTCACCGAAAGTTTCGCCATGTGGCCGGGCAGTTCGGTGAGCGGACTTTATTTCGCGCATCCGGAATCTAAATACTTTGCCGTCGGCCGGCTCGGCCGGGATCAAGTCGAGGATCTGGCGGCCCGCGAAGGCAAGCCGGTGGCCGAAATGGAACGCTGGCTGGGGCCGTGGCTCAACTATGACCCGGCCAAATCCTGAACGCGGACTTGTTTTTCACCGGTTTCGACCTAGATTGAACACATGAAGAGCGAAGTGGTGCCAGTTCAAATACGGGGGATTCTTCCCGCCAACAGTGGCTGCGCGCTGTTCGTCGGCAATGATGACAAGGTTTTTGTCATCAACGTAGAGCCGCAGATGGGCGCGGTCATCGGGATGTTCCTGCGCGACACGCCGAAGGAACGCCCGCTCACGCACGACCTCGTCAACCGGATTTTCCAGGGCTTCGGGATCACCGTCGAACGCGTGGTCATCACGGACCTGAAAAACTCCACCTACTTCGCGCGGCTGATTTTGCAGCAGCAAAACGAGGTCGCCCGCAAAATCGTGGAGCTGGACGCGCGCCCCAGCGACTGCCTGGCGCTGGCCGCCGCGCAAAAGAAGCCCATTTTTGTCTCCGCCCCGCTGTTCGCGCAGGTGGAGGACATGAGCGAAGTGCTCGACAAAATGAACGAATCCGGCGGCGAAGCGGAAGTTGACTGAAATGGCCGCCGCCAAAACCACTTCCCTGGCGCTGGTCTGCGGCGATGATGATTTCGCCGTAAAGCAGCGCGCCCGGCAGATTTTCCAGGCCTGGTCGGCGGAGCTTGGCGGGATGGATCACGAAACCATCGAAGCCGGCGTCACCAATGGCGGCGAGGCGTTGAAGGTGATCGGCAAGCTGCGCGAGGCGCTGCAAACACTCCCCTTTTTTGGAGGCGGCAAAGTTGTGTGGCTGCGCGATTGCAATTTTCTCGGCGAGGATCGGACGGCGTCATCTGCGGCCGTGACCGAAACCCTGGCGGAGCTGGCGGAGGAGCTGAAGGGCTTTTCCTGGCAAAATGTGCGGCTGCTCATCAGCGCCGGCAAGGTAGACAAGCGGAAAGTGTTTTACAAGACGCTCGACAAAATCGGCTCGGCGGAAAACTTCTCCGCGTGGTCGGCGGACGACAAGGATTGGGCTGATCGCGCGCAGATGGCGGCGCGCGACGCGGTGCGCCAGCGGGACAAGGAAATTTCCGGCGCGGCTCTCGGCGAGCTGGTCATCCGCGCCGGCCTGAACGCGCGGCAACTCGAAAGCGAAGTGGAAAAACTGTGCGTGTTCACCGGCACGCGGAATAAAATCGAGCTGGCGGACGTGACGGCCGTTTGCGCCCACAACAAAACGGCGAAGGCGTTCGCGCTGGGCGACGCCCTGGGTGACCGGGACCTGCCGCGCCTGCTCAAGCGGCTGGACGAGGAGCTCTGGGAAACCAAATTTGACCGGGATAAGTCGGAGATCGGCTTGCTGTACGGCTTGATCGGCAAGGTCCGGGCGATGCTGCTGCTAAAGGAGATGCTCCGCGAAGGCTGGGTGAAGGAGACGAACGATTACAATTATTTCAAATCGCAACTGGAACGAGTGCCCGCCGACCAGATGCCGGCAGAGAAAAAATTCAATCCGCTGGCCTTGAGCCCGTATGTGTTGTACAAGGCGCTGCCGCAGGTCAAAAGATACACGTCGGCGGAATTGGTCCGCGCGATGGACGTGCTGCTGCGCTGCAACCAGAGGCTGGTGTCCAGCGGACTGGATGAAGCGCTTGTCTTGCAGCAGGCGCTGGTGCAAATTGTGACGCCGGCAGCCGCCGTCGCCTGAAACGAAAAGAGGAAAAATGTCATCTGCCCAATTGTCCGTGCTGGTCGGTAAAAACTTTGCCTGCATCAAGATTGCCGGGCGGGCGAACTTCGCCTCCAGCCCGGATTTCAAGACCTTGTTGAATGAGCTGGTCCAAAAGAGCTTCGGCCACTTCATCATTGATTTGAGCGAGTGCGTGCTGATGGACAGCACGTTCCTGGGCGTGTTGGCGGGATTCGGGATGAAACTCAACCTGAAGGGCGCGCCGGTCGGACCCGGCGTGGAACTGCACAACGCCACAGCGCGAGTCAGCGATCTGCTGGAGAATCTCGGCGCGGTGCACCTTTTCAAGCTGACAAACGGCACCCTGCAATTACCCGCCGATTTGAAGGCCTGCACGCCGGAATCCATCAACCCCTCACACGAGCAAATTGCCCGGACCAGCCTGGAGGCGCACCAGACGTTGATGGCGATGAATCCTGAAAACGTGGCGCGTTTCAAGGATGTCGCCCAGTTTCTGGCGGAGGATTTGAAGAGCCTCGAAAAATCCTCCTGAGGCGTCCGGATAAATATACCACAAAAAAAAACGGCGACCGAATGGTCGCCGTTTTGCGTCTGAAGAATTTCAACCCGCCGGAGCCGGGGCCGGGGTGCCGAGACCGGGCAGTTTCGGCGGCGCGAGTTTAGGCGGATTTTCCGGCAAGGTGGTTCCGGCCGGCGCACCCAACATCGGACCGGGGTTCGGCGGCGGTTTGGGCGGCGGCGTGAAAGTGCCGGAGCGGACAATTTCCTCGACCTGCGCCCCGTCAAGGGTTTCGTATTCAAGCAGGCCGTTGGCGACGAGTTCGAGCTTGTCGCGGTGGGCTTCAATCAGCTGCTTGGCCGTCTGAAAGGCGCCGTCCACGATGCGTTTCACCTCGGCGTCAATGTCCTGGGCAGTGGATTCGCTATAATCCTTCGTGCGCATCATGTCGCGGCCAAGAAACACATACTCCTGCGCCTCGCCGTAAAGCACGTTGCCCAGCTTTTCGCTCATGCCCCAGTGCATGACCATGGCCTTGGCCAGCGCCGTGGCCTGCTGGATGTCCATGGCCGCGCCGCTGGAGATATCATCCGTGACATACTCTTCAGCGATGCGCCCGGCCATCGTCATGATGATCGTGTCAATCGCCTGTTTCCGGCGCATGTTCAGCATGTCATCCTTCGGCAACGACATGGTGACGCCGAGCGCCCGACCACGCGGAATGATGGTGACCTTGTGCAGCGGATGCGTGTGCTTGAGCAGCACGCTCACCAGCGCATGACCGGCCTCATGCCAGGCGGTTGCTTTTTTCTCCTCGTCGCTCATCGCCATGCTGCGGCGTTCGCGACCCCAGCGCACCTTGTCGCGCGCCTCTTCCAACTCCGGCTGCTCAACCGACTTCTTGCCGGTGCGCGCCGCCAGCAACGCGGCTTCGTTCAGCAAATTCGCCAGTTCCGCACCGGAATAGCCGGGCGTACCGCGCGCGATGATGGACAAATCCACCGTCGGGGCGAGTTTCACGTTCTTGGCGTGAACCTTCAAAATCGCCTCGCGGCCGCGCACGTCGGGCAGATTCACCGTCACCTGACGATCAAACCGTCCGGGGCGCAGGAGCGCCGGATCCAGCACATCGGGCCGGTTCGTCGCCGCGATAATTATGATGCCTTCCTGCGTGTCGAATCCGTCCATTTCAACCAGCAGCGCATTCAACGTCTGTTCGCGCTCGTCGTTGCCGCCCCCGAGACCGTGCCCGCGCGACCGGCCGACGGCGTCAATTTCATCAATGAAAATAAGGCACGGCGTGCTTTTGCGCGCCTGCTCAAACATGTCGCGCACCCGGCTAGCGCCGACGCCGACGAACATCTCCACGAAGTCCGAGCCGCTGATGCTGAAAAAGGCCGCGTCGGCTTCGCCCGCGATGGCCTTGGCCAAAAGCGTCTTGCCCGTTCCGGGCGGCCCGATCATCAGCACGCCTTTCGGAATGCGTCCGCCCAGCCGCTGGAATTTTTTCGGGTCTTTAAGAAACTCAACGAGTTCGGAAACTTCCTCCATCGCCTCTTCCACGCCGGCAACGTCCTTGAAGGTGGTTTTATTCCGGTCCTTGGCCAGCATCCGCGCCTTGCTCTTGCCGAAACTCAGCGCGCCCTTGCCGGCGGCCTTGATCTGCCGGATGAAGAAAAACCAGAACAGCAGCCCCAAAATCAGGAAGGGTGCGACGCCCCAGAGCATTTGTGTTAGCATCACATTCGGCGCGCCCACTTCAACGTTGGTGGGCGGGTTTAGAAGCTGATCCAGCATTTTTTGCGTGAAATACGCATTGGCCGACACAAAAGGGACCTTAATCGTTTTACCGTTCTTGTCCGTTTCAAGATATTCCCCGGTCACCGGTGTCAGCATTGAGCTTTGACCGCCGAGATTGATGGAGGCATGGGCGATTTGATTCGACTGGAATTTGGTGAGAAACTCCGATTGCGACAACGGGACAGGAGGCGACGCGTAATTCTTCCTGACCATGAACAGCCCGACGGTCAGCGCAATGATAGCCGCCCACGCCAGCAGCGTGAAAGTCTGGCTCTTGTTAAAGCCGTTGCCCGGCATTTTTTTCTTGCCGCCGTCCTTCGATTTGGAATCGTCGTCTAACATTATGGTCTGGCAGACTAACACAGCATTACGCCTTCCGCAACGCGCGACTTTGGCCTAATCTGACCCGGTGCAAATCGGTTCGCTGACGCTTAAATCCAACCTTTTCCTCTCGCCGCTGGCGGGTTACACCAACCTGCCCTTCCGACTCGTTGTGCGCGAAGTCGGCGGCGTCGGCCTTTGCACCACCGACCTCGTCAACGCCCGCTCGCTGCTCGAAAAGCGGGAGAAAGCCTTCAAGTTGATTGAGACCCGTCCGGAAGATTCGCCGCTCGCGGTGCAATTGTTCGGTTCCGTGCCGGAGGAAATGCGCGACGCCGCGCTCGTGGTTGAGGCGCGCGGGGCCGTTTCGGTGGACATCAACATGGGTTGTCCGGTCAAGAAAGTCGTCAAGATCGGCGGCGGCTCGGCCATGATGACCGAACTCGGCAAGACCGCCGCGCTCGTCCGCGGCATGGTCGAGGCCGTAAAAATACCCGTCACCGCCAAAATGCGGCTCGGCTGGGACGACGCGAATCTGACCGCCCCGGATCTGGCCCGCGCCCTGGAGGATGCCGGGGTGGCGGCGATTTTTGTGCATGGCCGCACGCGGGAACAGGGCTTTGGCGGCACGGTGAACCTGGCCGGCATCCGCAAGGTCGTCGAGGCGGTGAAATGCATTCCCGTCATCGGCAACGGCGACATCGTAACGCCGCCGGCCGCCAAGCGGATGCTGGATGAAACCGGCTGCGCGGGCGTCAGCATCGGGCGCGGGGCTTTTTATGACCCGTGGATTTTCAAGCGGACACAGGAATATTTGAAATCATTTCGGAGGGACGAGTCCCATACTTCCGATGTTGGAATAAATTCCGAGGCGGACAAAATTTTGGCCCCGTGGAACTCGTCCCTCCGACCAGGAGAACTTCCGCCCGAGCCCAGTTTCTCCGAACGCGTACGAGTAATGTGCCGGCATCTGGACTTGATGGTGGAAGTGTTCGGCGAGGAACTCGGCTGCCGGATGTTCCGCAAAGTCGCGCCCTGGTATGCCAAACGGTTTGGACCGTGCCATGAGTTTAACAAGCACGTTGTCCGCGTGGTCACCCGGGAACAATTTCACCAGGTGCTGGCGGATTACACCCGGTGGCGGCAGCAATTTTTGGACGAAAACGGTGAGCTGTTCGTCCGCTTCCAGCCTGCGCCGCTGATGGCGTCCTTTATGCGCGAGCCGGATGCCATCGCGCCCCAACACATTCCCGTTCCGAAAGGGCCGGTGGAAGTCTGGTGATTATTTATTGGGGGCGTGTCCATCCCGACAGGAAGATCTGGCACGGTTAATTTTTTGCGAACAACCAGATCAGGCTTTAATCTGCAAAGTCCCCTGCCCGCCCGGGCGCTGGATGCTGATCCATTGAATTTCAATTTTTGACACGCGCCGGCGGCTGTTTATCCTTCGGCCATGCGCATCGTTCAAGTTCCGCTCGGCAACCGCAGTTACGCCATCAAGGTCGGTGGCGGGTTGCTGTCGCGGCTCGGCGCGGAGTGCGCGCAGCTCAAGCTTGGCCAGCGTTGCGCTGTGATCACGGATGCCAACGTCGGCAAACGTTTCGCCAAAGCGGCGTTGAAATCCCTCGCCACGTCCGGCTTCGCTCCCGTTTTGATCACCGTACCGGCCGGCGAAAAATCCAAGCGCCTCGCCGTCGTGGAGAAATGTTTTGATCGGTTGGCAGCGCACCGGCTGGAACGGAAATCCTTCATTGTCGCCCTCGGCGGCGGCGTGGTGGGCGACCTGGCGGGCTTCGTGGCGGCCACCTACCTACGGGGCGTGCCGTTCGTGCAGGTGCCGACCACGCTGCTGGCGCAGGTGGACAGCTCGGTGGGCGGTAAGACAGGCGTGAATCTCCAGGCGGGCAAGAACCTGGTCGGCGCGTTTTACCAGCCGCGCCTGGTGTTGTGCGATTTGGACACGCTGAAAACCCTGCCGAACCGTGAATACATCTCCGGCCTCGCCGAGGTGATCAAGTACGGCGTTATTTACGACGCGATTTTGTTTTCGCAACTTGAACGCAATCTGCCGAAGCTGCTCGAACGCGAGGCCGCCACGCTCGTCGCGGTTGTGGCGCGCTGCTGCGAAATCAAGGCGGATGTCGTCGGCCAGGACGAAACGGAGGGCGGCCTGCGGGCCATCCTGAATTTCGGCCACACCATCGGCCATGCCATTGAGAACAGTTCCGGCTACGGAACGTTTTTGCACGGTGAGGCAATCGCCATCGGCCAGGCGGCGGCAGCCAGGCTGTCGCACACGGTTCTCGGCCTGCCCTCCGGGGACGTGAAACGGATTGAAGCCCTGTTCCTGCAAGCCGGCCTGCCGGTCAAGCTGAAGCGGGATGCCGTCCGCCGCAAAAAGCTGCTGGCGGCCATGATGCTGGATAAAAAAGTCAGCGGCGGCGAACTAAAATTTGTCCTCGCCAGGAAAATCGGCCTGGTTGAATTCGGCTGCCGCGTTCCGGCCGAATTGCTTGGGCCCATTCTCGATGTCACCGGCCCATGAGGGCGCCAGGTTCGCAACCTCCAAAATTAACCATGCCCGAACCGACTGCTCATCCCCGTGATCCCTTGCACGGCATCACGCTGGAAACCATTCTCAACACGCTCGTCCAGCGGCACGGCTGGGGCGAAATGGGCCGGCGTCTACCCATCCGCTGCTTCCAATTCGATCCGTCAGTGAAGTCGAGCCTTACGTTCCTGCGCAAAACGCCGTGGGCGCGCAAGAAGGTGGAGGATTGGTTCATCGGCGAGCTTTGAAACTGGGCGGTTGACACCGGAGGATTCTGGCGTAAGCTTTGCGGCTCGTCGCCACCTCCGGCGGCTTATTTTTATCCCATGCTGACCATCCGGGAACTGAAGATGACATTTGGGGGACGCGTGCTCTTTGAAGACGCGTCTTTCGGCGTGAATTATGGCGACCGCGTCGCGCTGGTCGGCCCGAATGGCGCCGGCAAAACCACGTTGTTTTCCATCATCCTCAAACAGCTGGAGCCGGACGCCGGGGCGGTGACGCGGGACGAATGGACGATGGTCGGCCATTTGCCGCAGGAAGCCGAGGCCCAGGGGGGCGAGACGATCCTGGACGTGGCGACCGGCCGGGTGGATGAACTGCCGCGCCTGGACAAGCGCCTGCACGAGCTGGAAAAGGCGGGCGACGTGTCCGGCCCGGAATATCTGGAGGCGCATGCGAAACATGACGCCTTGAACGATCCGCAGGTGGAGACCAAGGCGAAGAAAATGCTGCGCGGCCTCGGCTTTCGCGACGCGGATTTCGACCGCAAGGCGAATGAAATGAGCGGCGGCTGGATCATGCGGGCGCGGCTGGCGCGGCTGCTGGTCATGGAACCGGATTTATTGCTGCTGGATGAACCGACGAACCATCTGGATTTGCTCGCGCTGCTCTGGCTGCAAAATTATCTCAAGAATTATTCCGGCGCGGTCTTGCTGATCTCCCATGACCGCCAGTTCATGGATGAAGTGGTGACGCAGGTGCATGAAATCTCCGAGCGCAAGCTGATCCCCTACACCGGGAATTACACGGACTACCTCCGCCAGCGGGAGGAGCGCTACGAGCAGCAGCTCGCCGCCTACAAAAACCAGCAGAAGGAAATCGCAGACTTGCAGGCGTTCGCCGACCGTTTCCGCTCCATCCCCTCCAAGGCCTCGCAGGCGCAAAGCAAGCTCAAGCAGATCGAGCGCATGGAGCTGATCGAGAAGCCGATGGCCCCGCGCAAGCCTTTCCGTTTCCAGATTCCGCCCCCGCCGCGCGGCGGACAGCGCGCCGTCACCCTGGCCGGCATCCACATGGCCTACGGCCCGCAACCGGTTTACACCGGACTCGATCTTACCATCGAACGCGGCGAACGCACCGTGCTGGTCGGACCAAACGGCGCCGGCAAGTCCACGCTGCTGAAAATTCTCGCCGGGGTCGTGGAAATCCAAAAAGGCGAACGCGACCTCGGCCACAATGCCAAGATCGGTTATTTCAGCCAGCACCGCGCCGCCACGCTCGACCCGGAAAAGTCCGTGCTCGACGAGGTTTTGGCGAGCGCGCCGGAAATGCGCGAGGACGAGGCCCGCGCCGTGCTGGGCTCGTTCATGTTCCGCAAGGATGATATTTACAAGCTGACCCGTGTTCTGAGCGGCGGCGAGAAGAGCCGGCTGAATCTCGTCAAGTTCCTCGTGGACCCGCCTAACCTTTTGCTCATGGACGAGCCGACCACGCACCTCGACATCCACACCGTGGAATCTCTCACGCTGGCGCTCGAACGCTATGAAGGCACGCTGGTGTTCATCTCCCACGACGTGCATTTCATCCGCCATCTGGCGACGAAAGTACTCCATATCAACGCCGGCCAGGTGACGCCTTACGTCGGCGGCTACGAATATTTCCTGGAGAAAACCGGCATGGCGGATAACGCCCGCGCCGCGCTCACGGCCGGCTGAGGCGGTCTTAGATTGACCGCTTTGATTGCCCATTTTTCCCGGACGAGAGTGGTCATGGAAATTCGATTAATTCTTTCATTTTCGCCCCTTTGGATTAGATTGACCCGCCGAAAATGATTCTCGTGTTGGACAACTACGATTCGTTCACCTACAACCTCGTGCAATATCTGGGCGAGCTGGGCGTGGGCTTGCAGGTGCGCCGCAACGACGAGATTTCCCTCGACCAGATCCGCGCCCTCAAGCCGGAACGCATCCTCGTCTCGCCCGGGCCGTGTTCGCCGCGCGAAGCCGGCCTGTCCAACGACGTCATCCGCACCTTTGCGGCGGAAGGCATTCCAATTTTTGGCGTTTGCCTAGGGCATCAGTGCATCGGCCATGCGTTCGGCGCGGAAGTCGTGGTGAATTACCGCATGATGCACGGCAAAACTTCGCCGATCAAACACAACGGCAAGGATTTGTTTGCCGGCATGCCCAATCCGTTTCACGCCACGCGCTACCATTCGCTCGTCATCAAGCGTGACACGCTGCCGGACGTGCTGGAGATCACCGCCGAGACCGACGAGGGCGAAATCATGGGCGTTAAACACAAAACGCTGCCCATCTGGGGCGTGCAGTTCCATCCCGAAAGCATCCTCACGGAGAGCGGCCGGACCATCATCCGGAACTTTTTGAAACTGAAATAATCATGGAAATTCATTTGCTCAAATCCAAGATCCACCGCGCCACCGTCACCGGCGGCGACGTGAACTACGAAGGCAGCCTGACCATCTCCGTGGACCTCATGGAAAAGTGCGGGCTGCAGGAGTATGAAAAGATTCTCTGCGGCAACATGGCCAACGGCGAACGGTTTGAAACCTACGCCATCAAGGGCAAACGCGGCGCCGGTGAAATCATCATGAACGGCGCCGTGGCTCATCTCGGGAAAAAGGGCGATTTGCTGACCATCATGAACTTCGCCGCCGTGAGCCAGAAGAAGGCGAAGAAATGGAAGCCGCAGGTCATCGTTCTCGGCAAGGGTAACCAGATTGTGTCCACGCGCGGTATTTGATACTGCCCTCGAAATATTTCACGGAAAAGAAAAACGCGCCGGATTGTTCCGGCGCGTTCGGTTTTAAGTTGTGGGAGACGATGTAGACGTCTCAATATGTTAATTTGAGCCTCGTTACCTCGGCTGCTACGGGGAATTAATAATTTGCGGCGACCGCGTTCCAGTTCACCACGTTCCAGAACGCCTTGAGGTAATCCGCGCGCTTGTTCTGGTATTTCAGGTAGTAGGCATGTTCCCAGACATCCGCACCGATGAGCGGCTTGCCTTCGCAGCCGGCCACGGCCTTGCCCATGAGCGGATTGTCCTGGTTCGGCGTGGAGACAATCTCCAGCTTGCCGTTGTTGGATACCAGCCAGACCCAGCCACTGCCGAAACGTCCGATGCCGGCGGCCTCAAACTTGGCCTTGAACTCATCAAAGCTACCAAACGCGGCCTTGATATCATCCGCGAGCTTGCCGGTGGGCGCGCCGCCGGCGTTCGGGCCGAGAATTTTCCAGAAGAACGAGTGGTTCCAATGGCCGCCGCCGTTATTGCGGACCGGGCCGCGCACGGCATCCGGCACCACGCTCAAATCTTTGATGATTTGTTCGAGCGACTTGGCTTCCAGCGCGACGTTGCCGGCGATGGCCTTGTTGAGGTTGTCCACATACGCTTTGTGGTGACGGTCGTGATGGATCTCCATCGTCAATGCGTCAAAGTGGGGTTCGAGGGCGGCCTTATCGTAAGGCAGCGGGGGGAGTTCAAATGCCATAATAATTTAATCGGTTTTGTTTTGCCTAGTTTCCGCCGCCAAGTTGCAACACGACCGGCGGAAATGCAAATGATATTCAAACGGCGGAGGGCCTTCGCATGTCTGTCGGCTATTCCCGCTGCGTGGTTGCATCGCGGGCGATCACTCCTGCGGATAGACGAGTATCCGGTCGTGGACGAGCACGATGAGGTCGTTCTTGCCGTCGCCGCTCACGTCGGCCACGGCGCATTCGCGCGGCTCGGGGATGGCATTCTGCGCGCCCCGGAACGTATGTTGCTCAAACACCTGCCAGCGGTCGCCCGGCACCAGTTTGCCCGCCGCCGTGAAGTTCACCAAGTCGAGGTGATTGCGGCCGGTTTCCATGAAGATGAGCTGCTTGCGGCCGCCGCCCGTCAGGTCGCCGGCGATGACGTCGTTCAGGTAGCCGTCCTTGATGGGCGTGTCGTAATCGTCCAGGCGCGTCAGCTTCCAGACGTCACCGCCCAGCGGCAGCCACGCCACGGCGTTCTGGCCGGTGAACGCCACCGCCGCGCCGCCGAGGGTCACGGGGTGGATGGCGCCGAAGGTGGTCACGGGAAGCTCCAGGTTTTTCACCACCTGCCAGACTCCGGCGGCGTCGCGCTCGCACAAGGTGAGCTGCTTGTGTTCCGCGTCGAACAAAAACAACGACGGGACCGCGTTCGTGCCGTTCACCACTGTGGCCGCGCCCACGATGCGCGAATCGCTGTCCGAACCGTTGATCTGGTCTTTCACGCGGAACGTCCAGTTCGGCGGATTGGTGGAACCGGGGATTTTCGTCCCCGGCTCGAGCACGACCGCGCGGAGAAAGTTTTTCTGCGGCAGCAGCAATTCCGTTTTGCCGTCGCCGTCCACATCGGCGGCGGCGAGCCACGGCTGTTCCATCACGCCGCCCGGCGGGTCCACGTCCAGTTCGTCAAACTTGCCGTCCTTCTTTTGCAGCAGCACTTTGATTTTTTCGTACGGAATGAGCACCACCAGGTCCGCCAGCCCGTCCTGGTTCACGTCTAGGATAGCGAGCGTCGTCGGGTTGGACTTGAAACTGTCGCTCAACATCTGCGTCGCCTGCTTGCCGTCAGCCGTGCGCGTGACCAGCGAGCGGGCGCCGTCCTTATCCACGATGATCGCAAGCGTGGGTTTCGCGCCGGCTTTCAAAGCGCCCACGGCCATGGCGAGCGGCTTGCCGTCAAGCGGCAGCGGCGTGGGAAACGGCAGCCGGCCATTCTGGTCGAACTTCGTCATGGCGACGGAATTTTCGTCATGGCTCAGCAAAAAGATTTCGGGATGACCGTCCAGGTTCCAGTCCGACACGGCAATTTGCGAGACGCCCGCGAGGCTCGGAAATTTTTTCGGCGGGGCCAGCGTGCCGTCGGCCTGCTGGAGATAAACCGAGAGCTGGCCGCTTTCCGGTTCCGCCACAATCAGGTCGGTGCGGCCGTCGCCGTCCACGTCCGCCCAGGCCTCGCCGCGCTGGGCGTCGTCGGATTTGTTGAGCGGCAGGATCTGCATCTGGCCCTGCTTGAACTTGCCGGCCAGCGGCTCCGCCGGCTGGCGCGTGAACTGCGAGACTTCCGCGCGGCCCGTAGCCTGCACGATGTCCACGAGGTAGTTCGTCGCTCCGCCCGCCAGCGTGTCCAGCCAGAACGAGCGCACCGGCTGCGTCTTGAAATACAGTTCCGGCCCGAGCTGGCCGCCGGCGTTTTGCAGCCGCGCGCGGAACGGCGTCGGACTGTCAAAATCCACGAAAAACAAATCGTTCCGGCCGTCCCCGTCAATGTCGGTGATCTGGATGGCTTTGGGCGTGCCGGAATAGGGAATTTTCACCGGCTCGGCCAGCGTGTGATCCGGCTGCTGCGCGAGGAAATAGACCGCGCCGTTGTCGCCCAGCAGGGCGATGTCCGTGAGCCCGTCGCCGTTCAGGTCGCCGGTCGCGAGGGAGTTCGGGTCAAGCCGGCCGTCGTCCATGTGCCAGCGCTTCGGCTCGCTCCAGCCGTTCGTGCCGAAATTGTAGCGGACCACCAGATCCTTCGCATCGCCGAAATAGATGAGGTCTGGCCGGCCGTCGCCGTTCACATCCGCGACGGCGAGCGCGGCAATGCGTTCCTCCGTGGGCACCGAATCAATGCGGAATCGGGAATCCGGCGGCAGCTCGTTTAATTCCAGCTTGCGCGCCGGCGTGGCGTCGGTGCGATTAGTCTTGCCGGTCAGGTTGTAAAGCAGATTGATTTTGGAGCGAAGATTGTTGACGACGATGAGATCGTTCCGGCCGTCGCCGTCAAGGTCGGCCACGTGGAGATTGGCTATCTGCTGGTCGATGGGGTAAATCTCTTTGCCAGTGAAACCAAACACATTGGTGACGCTGGCCGGGCGGGCGGAAAGGGAAAAACCGGCCCACGCCGCGAGCGCGACGGCGAAACATTTTCGGAAACGATTCATGCGCGGCAAGCTGCCAGCGCCGATGGAAATTGGCGAGATTATTCGCCGATGAAGTGCAGCGCCACGCGGCGGGAATGCGGGTGGGTGCGGTGCTCCCACAAATAAATCCCCTGCCACGTCCCCAACGCAATCTGCCCGGCGCGAACAGGAATGGAAATATTCACCGCCGTCAGCGCCGTGCGGATGTGCGCGGCCATGTCGTCGTCGCCCTCCGCCCGGTGGCTGAACAGCGGGTCGGCGTCCGGCACCAGCCGCGCGAAGAACGAATCCAGGTCGCGACGCACGTCGGGGTCCGCGTTTTCCTGGATTAGCAGCGAGGCGGAGGTGTGGCGCAGATGCAGCGTGACCAAACCGTCGCGGAATTGGTTTTCCACAATCCACGATTCCACCGCGGCGGTGATATCAACCAACCCGCGGCCCCGGGTGGCAATGACGAGTTCGTGGAAGGCTTGACGGAACATTTTCTGGAAACATCGAACATTCAACATTCAACGCTGAACATCGAAGGCTGGGCGTGAATTGGTCATTGGAAGTTCAATGTTGAATGTTCGATGTTTACGGGGCGTAGGGCGCGCCCTTGTCGGCGAGCAGTTTTTCCAGGTCCGGATTGCGGGGCTCGCCGCCGGCGAGCGCCTTCTGGTAATGCCAGCGCGCGAGTTCGGCGAGCGGCGGCGTCTGGCTCAAATAAATCACGGCGAGATTGTTGTGCGCCGGCGCGTAATCCGGGTTCATTTCGATGGCGCGCCGCAGCGCGGTTTCCGCCGCTTTGCGCTGTCCTTTGTGGCTGAGGGTGACCCCGAGGTAATTCTGGATTTCCGGGTTGTTCGGGTCAATCTGCGCCGCGCGGCTCAGCGAGTTCAAGGCGTCGTCGTATTTTTCCTGGCGGAACTTGAGGTAGCCGAGCGTGGCCAGATTGTAGGCATCGTTGGGGCTTTGGGCGAGGGCGGCGGTGATATGCTTCTCGGCGTCGTCGAGCTTGCCTTGTTGCAATTCAATCGTGGCCAGGTTAGCCAGCGCGATGCCGTTGTTCTGGTCGTGATCCAGGATTTTCTGGTAATCCGCCTCGGCCGCATCGTATTCCTGATGGACAAAATGCTGCTGGGCGGAGGCGACCAGCTCGGCGGTGCCGGCGGGCATCTCGGCGATGGATTTCCTCCCGGCCCCGGAACTGGCCGGCGGCGGTGCGGCGGCCTTGAACAACGCCAGTTCGTCATCCGTGTAGGGAACGGGCTGGGCCTCGGCCACCGTCAGGCGGGATTGCAGTGTGCGCACCTCGTCGCTCAGCGCGGAAAGTTTCGCCACGGTTTCGGAGCTGTCGCCGCGGGTGTTTTTTTTGCCGGCCGCGTCCAGCTTTTCAATCAATTGATTGCGCTCCTGCGTCAGCTCGCGGATGCGAAGCTCGTAATCGGCCGCGTTCCCGCCGGAATTAGTCGCCGCCAGAACCTGCTGTAGCTTGCGCTCCAACGCCAGCTTTTCCAGCGCGGCCACCTCGGCCTCCGTCTGCAACGTCGCCACGAGCGCCTTCGTCTGCTTCAGTTCCACCACCAAATCGTCCGTGTTCGCTGCCGACGCCGACGCCGGCGCGGCGCGCAGGGTGGCCAGTTCACCCTTGAGCCGGACATTTTCCGCCTGCAAGGCCGCGATCAAGGCCTCGTTGCCCGGGGCGGGGTTCACGACCCGATTGGGAGCCTGGTCAGTTTTCTGGCGCAATTGCTGAAGTTGGTTGGCGAGTTCTTCGGCGCGCGCGTGCTCGTCGTTGAAATTTTTGACGGCGGCGGCGTAATCCAATCGCGCCATCTCCAGCGCGTTGGTGTCGACCATCACCACGCGGACGTAGTTGGTTACGACCACCGTTCGGGAGCGCCGATCATAAACGGCGGCCAGACTGGTCACCTCCACCGGAGAATTGGTGACGACGACGGTCACTAGATTGGTTACGAACTGGGTGACCACTTTGGGCGGAGCAGTGCTGCCGTGGCTGAGCATGAGCAGATCGTTTTGCTTCATCAGCGAGCGGATTTTCTCCTGCGCGCGAGCCAGTTCGCGCGGGTCCACGGCCGCCGGCTGGACCGCGAGCGCCTCTTTGACTTTAGCCTGTAGTTGTTCATTGGCCGCTTCGGCAGCCTGCAACTGAGAGCGAAGATCGGCCAGTTCTGCCGCCGCGGGCGAACTGGCGGCTTGTGGCGGGCTGGTCGGCGCATTTTCCGGTGTTTGAACGGCTTTTTTGGCGTTTGCCAGCATGTCCGCCTGGCTTTTCAAATCCGCGATCTTGTCCGCCACCTGGTTCAACCGGAATTTGAGGATGCTGGGATTCCAGTCGGGATACTGCCTTTGCATCTGCTCCAACTGTCCATGCACGTCGGTGTAGGCGGCAAGCGCTTCGCCGGGGGCGGCGGTGTCGACCAGCTTATCCGCCTGTTGCAGCAGGCCGTAGATGCCGATGTATTTGTCGTCCGCCTCCTGTTGTGCCCCGGCCGTAAGCAGCAGGCCAGCAAACAGCAGGACGGTGACGGAAAACAATTTCATACCGTCAAAATGCCAGAGGTGAAAGACTTTGGCAACGCCGCCGCGCGTCCTCCACTCCCACCTTCACCTGCGGAACAATTCCGGAGGATTGACCCACCCGTCAGAACCTGCTAGCCTGCTGCCCGTTGTGCCATGAAATCCGCGTTGAACCAGCACGTGCTCGTGTTGAACCGGCTCTGGCAGGCGGTCAATGTTTGCACCGCCCGCCGGGCGCTCACGCTGCTTTTCCAGGGTCAGGCGCAGGTGGTGATGGACAACGCCGACGGCTCTTTCCGCACCTTCAGTTTTCAGGAATGGCGCGATGTTTCCGCCAATGCGCCGCACGAGGAATCCGTCCACGCCATCTCCTTCCGCATCCGGGTGCCGAAGATCATCCTGCTCTTCATGTACGACCGGATGCCGAAGAAGGAAGTGAAGTTCACCCGGCACAACATTTTTGAGCGTGATAAAGACACCTGCCAGTATTGCGGAAACCTTTTCGAGCGGAAGGATCTGAACCTCGACCATGTGATTCCGCGCGACCGCGGCGGCCCGACCTCGTGGGAGAACATCGTCTGCTCCTGCATTCCGTGCAACACGCGCAAATCCAACCGGACGCCGTTCGAGGCCGGCATGAACCTCGTGCGCAAACCCAAGCGCCCGAAATGGCGGCCGTTCGTCCAGGTCAACTTCACCCTGCACCGGCACGAAAGCTGGAAACATTTCGTGGACCTCGCCTACTGGAACGTGGAACTGGGCGAGGATGTCAGCTCGTAGCCGCGCATTGACTTCGTCATTTCCGCAGTTAGCATTACCTCTTCTGGCGTGCTCGTCTATCGGTTAGGACACGGCCCTCTCAAGGCTGAAAGACGGGTTCGATTCCCGTGCGCGCTACCAATCACGACGGCGAT
>CAIQEI010000151.1 GCA_903870815.1 uncultured Verrucomicrobia subdivision 3 bacterium | reverse complement strand
GGCGGTGACGAACTTCAAGCCTTCGCGATAAATCGCCTCGGCCAGAACCGTCGCCGTCGTGGTGCCGTCGCCGGCGATGTCGCTGGTCTTGCTCGCGACTTCGCGGACCATCTGGGCGCCCATGTTTTCGTAGGGGTCTTCCAGTTCAATTTCCTTCGCGACCGTGACACCGTCCTTGGTCACCGTCGGGGAACCGAATTTTTTGTCGATGACGACATTGCGGCCTTTCGGTCCGAGCGTCGCGACGACCGCCTTGGTGAGCTTGGAAACGCCTCGCAGAATCGCCTGCCGGGCCTGCTCGTCGAATATCAATTGTTTAGCTGCCATAATATTATTTCAGTTATTGGTTAAATGTGGTTGGTTGAAAATTATTCCAGGATCGCGACCAGATCGTCCGAGTTGAAAATCTTGTACTCCTTGCCGTCGATCTTGATTTCTGTGCCGCCGTATTTGGAGACGAGCACGCGGTCGCCCTTTTTTAACTTCAAAGGGGACTTTTTTGCCGTCGTCATTGGTCTTGCCGGTGCCGAGCGCGACGACGATGCCTTCCTGCGGTTTCTCTTTGGCGGTGTCGGGGATGATGATGCCGCCCTTTTTGGTTTCCTTCTCTTCGACGGGTTCAACGAGAATCCGGTCGCCGAGCGGTTTGATGTTCAATGCCATACTATTTTCTTTTCTTTGGTTGTGGTTTAGTTGACTGCTTAATTAACTCCCGGTCCGCACTCGCGGCGGGAAAATTTTAAATGGAAAGTGCGGAAGAAATTCTGGTTTCTCCCGCACTCGTAATTATTTCTTTTCTTCCACGACTTCCGCGTCAATCACGCCTTCGTCCTTCTTTTCCTCGGACTTCGGCGCTTCGCCCTGGGGCTGGCCGCCAGCTGGGCCGGCACCCTGCCCCTTTTCCGCCTGCGCCTTCGCGGCGGCGGCCTTGTAAAGCTCCGTGCCGACGGACTGCGAAATTTCGTTCAACTTCTCGTTGGCGGACTTGATGGCGGCGGCATCCGTGCCCTTGAGCGCTTCCTTGACCGCGGTGACAGCGGCTTCGAGCTTGCCCTTATCGTCCGCCGAAATCTTGTCCGCGTTGTCCTTAATCAATTTCTCGGTGCGATAAACGGCGTTGTCCGCCTCGTTACGCGTCTGGATTTCTTCCAGTTTGGCCTTGTCGTCGTCGGCGTGCGCCTCGGCGTCCTTGCGCATCTTCTCGACTTCGTCCTTCGAGAGACCACTGCTGGCGGTGATGGTGATCTTCTGTTCCTTGCCGGTGCCGAGGTCCTTTGCGCCGACGTGCAAAATGCCGTTGGCGTCAATATCGAAAGTCACTTCGATCTGCGGCACGCCGCGCGGCGCGGGCGGAATGTCCGCGAGTTGAAAGCGGCCAATGGTCTTATTATCCTTGGAAAACTGGCGTTCGCCCTGGAGCACATGGATCTCGACGCCGGGCTGGTTGTCGCTGGCGGTGGAGAAAATTTCCGATTTGCGCGAGGGAATCGTGGTGTTGCGCTCAATCAATTTCGTGAACACGCCGCCAAGCGTCTCGATGCCGAGCGACAACGGTGTCACGTCGAGCAAGAGCACATCCTTGACCTCGCCCTTGAGCACGCCGCCCTGGATGCCGGCGCCGATGGCAACGACTTCGTCAGGATTCACGCCCTGATGCGGCTGCTTGTTGACCAGGGTTTTAGCAACTTCCACCACACGCGGCATGCGCGTCATACCGCCGACCAGCACAAGTTCGTCAATCTTCGCAGCTTCGATGCCGGCGTCTTTCAAGCAGGCCTTCACCGGCGCAATGGTGCGCTCGAACAATTTGTCCGTAAGCTGCTCCATCTTGGCGCGGGTGAGATTTTTCTGGATGTGCTTCGGCCCAGTGGCGTCCGCCGTGATGAATGGCAGATTAATGTCGTAGCTCTGCGAGCTAGACAGCGCGATCTTGGCTTTTTCGGCTTCTTCCTTGATGCGCTGGAGCGCGTCGGGCTGCTTGCGGAGATCCATGCCGGATTCCTTTTTGAATTCGTCGAGAATCCAATCCATCAGGCAATTATCCCAGTCATCACCGCCGAGGTGCGTGTCGCCGTTGGTGGCCTTCACTTCAAACACACCGTCGCCGATTTCCAAAACGGAGATGTCAAACGTGCCGCCGCCCAAATCGTAAACGGCGATTTTCTCGTCTTTCTTCTTATCAAGGCCGTAAGCGAGTGAGGCCGCCGTCGGCTCATTGATGATGCGGAGCACTTCCAGACCGGCAATGCGGCCGGCATCTTTCGTAGCCTGGCGCTGCGAGTCGTTGAAATACGCGGGCACCGTGATGACAGCCTGCGTGATTTTTTCGCCAAGGCGCGTTTCCGCGTCAGCTTTGAGCTTGGAAAGAATCATCGCGGAGATTTCCGGCGGGGAGAATTGCTTCGGTTTGCCGTCCACTTCGACTTCGATGGCGGCGTCGCCGTTGCTGGCCTTAACGACTTTGTAAGGCACGCGTTTAACTTCTTCGCCGACCTCGTCGAATTTACGGCCCATGAAGCGTTTCACGGAATAAACCGTGTTGCGCGAGTTGGTGACGGCTTGACGTTTGGCCGCGTCGCCGACGATGCGTTCGCCGCCTTTGGTGAACGCAACGACCGATGGCGTGGTGCGCTTGCCCTCGGAATTTTCAAGGACGAGCGGTTCGCCGCTGTCCATGACCGCCATGCAGGAGTTGGTGGTGCCTAAATCAATGCCTAATACTTTCGCCATAAAATTGGGTGGATAAAATTGTTGTTGGTTAAATTACTGACAGATCCAATGCAATTCCAATGCCGCCGGAGGAAAATATTCAACAAACACTAAAACAAATGGAAATTCGATGATTTCGCGGGTCCGGGCGAAGATTAAACTGTGCCACCCGCGACGTCTTGGCACAGTTTGATTTGAAATGGCGCAGTTCGACTGGCGCAGTTGAGCTTGATATTTTCCCAGCGCGAGGCGGCACAAACAGGATGTTAATAAAGTCAAACGACGGCACCACAAGTCTACGAAACAGAGGCTGGCGAGGCTACGCCGACAGCGGTCGGCTCCAACGACATGGGTTGATCGTGATCCAAAAATTCTCCGCATACGCGCCAGAAATCTTTCGTGGTCTCCACGCGGCGAATGTCATGCAGGAATTTTTCAGCCACGCCCTCGCCGATAAAGTTGGTGAATTTCTTCATCCGCTGCACCTGCGCCGATTCGCGCACGCCGGGGGAGATTTCGTTATCCCACAGCTCATGGAGGTAGGCCAGCACATCGCGGCCAGCCGGCAGCTTGATTTTTTCACCACGCAACTGCGCCCGGATCTGGTCGAACAGCCACGGATTGCGGATGGCGCCGCGACCAATCATCAAACCGCGCGCGCCAGTCTCGGCCAGCACGGCGAGCGCGTGCGACGAGCTGTAAACATTTCCGTTGGCCAGCACAGGACAAGGCAGTTCACGGGCCGCCTGCGCGATCAAGTCGTAACGCACGCCGGGCCGATACATCTGCGTGACCGTGCGCGCGTGAACGGTGAGCAGGTCGAGCGAGTGTTTCGCGAATACCGGTAAAAGTGCGTCAAATTCGGCCGGCGAAGCGAAACCGATGCGCGTTTTCACCGTGAACGGAATCGTCACGGCGTCCCGCAACGCGCCGAGGATGGCGTCGATCCGCTGTGGTTCGCGCAGCAGCCCGCCGCCCGCACATTTGCGGTACACCACCGGCGCGGGGCAGCCGAGGTTCAGGTCGATCGCGGCAACCGGATATTGTTGCAGCAGCTTGGCGTTGCGGACGAGCGCGGGAATGTCGTTGCCAATCATCTGCGCGACGACCGGCCGGCCGGTAGGATTGTGGATGATGGAATCGAGGATCCACTTTTCCGGCCGGGAATCGCCATGGACACGAAAATATTCGGTCCAGTAAACGTCCGGTCCGCCGTAGCGTGAAATGACACGCATGAATTGCAGGGTTGTCACGTCCTGCATGGGCGCGAGCGCTAGCACAGGCATATGCCGTGAAGCATCGTCCCCGCAAACCGGTTTGGGCGCGCGGAGCAGGCCGGCAAAAATTTCAGTCGGGGTCATGGTCTTAGGAAAGCTACTTTATGCTACTTTATGCCGCCAAAAACCACCGTTTTTTTATTTTTGACGTTTGCTGACAACTTTACCTGATCTTTACCAATATAAACGAGCATTTAAGCGCGATTAGATTCCGCCGCCGCAGCGCTGCCACCAAATAACATTAAGAACACCCCAAATTTCAGATTGCATTCCGGCGTTAGCGTGGCATGATATTCGACTCCAACGTCGGGGCGTAGCGTAGTCTGGCTAGCGCGCTTGCTTCGGGTGCAAGAGGTCGTGAGTTCGAATCTCACCGCCCCGACCATTTTAAATTCCCCAGCTTCAACTAGCCGACCCGCAAGTGAAAAATCCAAACAACATGGCGGAAAATCTGGTCGTTCAACTGGCTTCCATTGTGGAGCCGCTGAAACCGCCAACGCTTTTCCCGAAAACCCAGCCGCTGGAAGTCGAACTCGGCTGCGGCGACGCGTCCTTCCTCGTGGAATATGCGGAGCGCAATCGGGGAAGGAATTTCGTCGGCGTCGAACGGCTGCTGGGGCGGATCGCAAAATTAAACCGCAAAGGCCGGGTTCGCGGACTGGCCAACCTGCGCGGTGTCCGGATTGAATCGGCCTATTTTCTCCAATACCTGCTGCCGCCGCACGCCGCCGCCGCGCTGCATATTTATTTTCCCGACCCGTGGCCGAAGAAGAAGCATCGCAAGCACCGGCTCATCAACGAAAGCTTCCCCGCGCTCGCCCGCCAGGCACTGGCGGCCGGCGGCATGGTTTACCTGCGCACCGACGACGCGGACTATTTCCAGCAGATGAACGAAGTGTTCGGCACGGCGGAATTTTTTGAAAAGGTCGCCACACCGGCGGAACTGCTGGAAATCAAGACGGACTTCGAGCGGGAATTCAACGCACAGGGAATACCGACTTTGTCGGCGGCGTATCGGAATGGCGAATGAAGAATTTCAATGGGCGAATTGTTTCCATTCACCCATTGAAATCCGGAATTTGAAATCACTCACACATCGATCACCGGACCGTCACCGCCGCCGGAATCTTTCGGCGGCCCCGGCGGCGGACGGCGCTGCACCGAGACGCGGGCATTACCGGTCAGCACGTTCAGCGCGATGGAAATGATGCTGATGATGAGCGCCCCGAGAAAGGCGTACCCGAAGGAAAAATTTACCCCATCGCTCGTGATGTGAAAAAACGGGAGCAGGACGGTTAGCAGCGCCAGCAGCAGCGCGTTGATAACCAGCGTGAACAGGCCCAGCGTAAAAATCAGCAGCGGCAGTGCGATGAGCATCAGGATGGGGCGGACAAAGGCGTTCAAGATGCCCAGCAAAAACGAGGCGACCAGCAAATTCCCCATCCGGTCCCCGTAACTGATGTGGTTACGCAGAATGATGACAGCCATCAGCACCGCAACGGTGTTGATGATCCAACTTTGCAGAAACCGCACAATTTTTTTAGCTCGGGGACTCATTATAAAAAACCGGTGCAAGATGCGGCACCGACAGCGGGAAAACAAGGAGCGTTTTCCGGCGGCAAACTCCGGAGTTCAATCTGACCCGGCAGCAGCAGCCCGGGTTTACCATCGGTAGAGCGCCGAAATGACTTTGAACTTCAAGTGAAGCGCGGCCATGATGGAAAATCCGGCCCAGCCCGGCCGATACTCGATGGTGAAAGATTTCAGCAGGTCAGCCGCCACAATAATCGTGGAAGGCGGGTTAGCTTGTCTTCGGTTTTACTGAGACTCGGAAAAAAAGTCCCCCATGGCAGTTAAACTTTCGGGCCACGGGAATTCGTTCACGGATAGACCAGCCGGAAATATTCATTCAGGTTGGTCGTGACGATGGGGATGGCCATCATGTTTGTCGTCATCGAACCGGTTACGGTCGCCCAGTCATTCAGATTGGGGCTCAAGCCCAGGTTCAGGTTGTTGGTCTGCATCAGCAGCCGATAGCCCAAGCGATCCAGCCCCCAAGACAAATTCAACGTTGTATTGCTCACGCTGTTCGTCAGGCTGGGCTGGGCTGATTGATTCGGCAACTGCGTCACATTCACCGTGTAGGACTGCATGGTCACACCGTCCTGCGCCGCCACCTGCACCTGAAGGACGTTCGTCACTCCCGGATTCGGATTCAACGCCAGGGCAGCGCTCGCCACGCCCGAGACGAGCAGATTGGTCACGCCGTTATAAATTAGTTTGTTTGTCGCATACAGGCCGGCGCTGATGACGGTTATGGTCGGGGTGTTCCCGTAGGCTTCGGTGGTGGCGTAGCTCAGCACGTTGGAGGCGAAGGCTGGAGACAAAATGCCAGCCGGATTCAGCACTAGCGACGTCAGAAACGCGTTGGAACTGACGGGCGCCACGGTCGTCAACCGCACGTTATCAATGTCAAACGATGTCCCCGCCACTCCGGCCGCGTTAAATCCAACCACAATGTCGCCGTTACCGCCTTCGCTACCCGTCGCGGTGTAAGTCACGCTGAAACTGGTAAACGCGTTGGCGGTGAGCATCGCCGAGGTGATGTTGGTGGAGGCGATGACCCCCAGCGACGAGTTGTACAGCACTAGCGCGCCGGGCGGGAGACTTCCATTTTCCAGGCCAAAAGCCGCCGTCAACGTGTAGGTCGCCCCGGCCTGATATTTGTTGGCCGGGCCCAAATCCTGGTAAACCGTGGCGGAACCGACGGAGCTGTTCATGAAAATCTGGCAATAATTGACGCCATCCATGCCCGCCGGAACATGGCCGGCCCCAAACCGGCCATCGCTGGTGCCGGGGTGGACGATGGCGACCACCGCGCCGCCGGACTGGCCGCTCACGCTCCAACCGGTCGGGGTGGTGATGGAGTAGCTATTCGTCGCCACCACCTGGGCCTCGAAGGACCCGTTGGCAATCTGCGGCGGCACGACCGCGGCGATGGCCGAGTTGGTACTTTCAAACCCCGGCGCCAGGGCCGTGACGGCGTAGTAATAGGTCGATTGAGCCACCAGCGTGGCATCGGTGTAATTCGTGGCGGTAATGCCGCTGACCAGATTCAGATACGGGCCACCGATCGAGTTCGCCCGCTTCACATTGTAACCGGCGGCGCCGGGCACGGCATTCCAAGCCAGCCCCACCGAACCATTCAGAACCGCCGTCAGATTCGCGGGGGCGGGCAGGTTCGTGGCCAAAGTTGAGGTCAGAGTCAGGACTTCGCCCACCTGGGTTTGGTAAGTGAGCACCGCACCCGACAACGCACTGATCCCGGTGAGACTCGAAACACATTGCACGACCGCACCCGGCCACGGGTTGGCCAGCTTGAGCAGTTGTCCGGCGGTGCTTTGAACCTGCACATAGTTGGCCATGCCGAGGGTGATGGCGCCAGAGACCAGGAACCCGCCGCAGGCGTTGAGGTTGCCGAAAGTGGCGGACTGGTTCGTGGGCCAGTTGGGGAACACATGCAGGTTCGATTGATAGCTCTGCACGAACATCGCCGCCAGCGTCGCGGGCACAATCGCGTAGTGCTCGGTGCCGCCGCCGCCGACATCAATCATGAAATTGTTGTAGCGGTAATGCGCGAGGAAGGCGTCCAAAATGGTGAGGATAGCGGTGGGATCATAACCGGCGCAGGCCGCGCCCGGATAAAAATTGCACTCGTTGTTGTAGTCATACCATTGCGCCGCCAGCCAAAACGTATTGGAGGCCGCCAGGAAGAGGGAAGGATCACTTTCCAAGCCAATATTCCAGCCCGGAAAAACCACCTGGCAGGAACTCATGCCCGCGCTGCTGCTGCGGATGACCTGATCCTGATAGAGCGTGACCATCGGATTGGGAAAAGCCGTGCCTTGAGTAGAATCGCGCAGGACGTTGACGCCCGGATTATTGTACGGTGCCCCCAGCCCGTTCAAGCTGGAGATGCTGCTGGCCGGCACGACCGGCAGCGGGGTCAGACGGGCAATGATGTCGTTCCATTTGGCCCGGCGATCCGCGTCCACATTCAAGAGTTGCGAGATTTTCACCAGCTCCGGATAGACCAGTTGGATGAAGGCCAGCGTCGTGGACGGGTTGGTGTCATCGCCGGAATTTTCCGAAACGGAGTCGTGGTAATCCACGTAGTAACCGCCGGTATCCACCAGGTAATTGTCCCAGAAATCGGCGACGCCCTTGAGGTAGGGATAAATCTTCGCCGCGTAGTTGGGGTCCTGCGTAATTTTCCACCGCATCGCGCAATTCACAGCGGCAAAAATGGAGTTCGCCTTTTGCCCCCAGAACGTGCCGGGATCATCGCTCCAGCCCGGGGCGGGAATCAGGTGGCAGTAAAAATAGATGCCGTTGTTGCCCGGGAATATCTGCTGCGCCGTGGCCCGGCCGCGCGAAATCTGATCCAGAAGCACCTTGTCATAGTTCTCCACCAGTTCATGGTGATTGCACGCCAGTGCGCCCCAGAAGGTCGCTTCATAATTATAATCCAACGTGTAGTCACCGAACCATTCCGGCGTGGTGGTGGTGTTGAAGTTGCCCCACAAGCCCGGCGGCGGCATGTTCGACTGGCTACAACATGCGAGTAGATAGAGCGACGCATACCAACTATCCTGAATCCGTTGATTCGGGATCTGCACGAAGGACTTCGCCCAAAAGTTGCTCCACCACACGTTGTGCGCCAAGAAAAGATTGCTCAAAGAACCAGGCGTGGCCGGCTGTGTCTGCTGCTTGGCCGCGGTTAAATAATTCGTTTGGTTCCGGTCCGTCACCGCCGCCAGCGCAATCGACACCTGCCCGCCAGCCGGAATCGTGAACGTCAATGCCCCCTGGCTGCTTTCCGTGGCGGTCGTCCCGACCACGTTTTGCATCAGGACGCCCTGCGGCGCGCAACCATTGTAAATGACATTCGAGTCGCCCAGATGCGTCACCATTTTGTTCCAACCCATCATCCCATTGGGCAGGCCGGTCGGAAAAGTCACAGGCACCCCTGCCAACACGCCGTTCGTGTATATCCGCAGCGTATTCCCATCGTAGGTCACCGCCGCCTGAATCCATTGATTGATCGGCACCTGGCTACCCGCCGTGGTTGTGAACGCATTCACCGCGTCCGCGGTGAATAACTGGTAGCCGCTCAGGTCAAGGTAGCCGCTCTGATTCAGGGACGCGCTCAATTTCCCGCCCGACAACCTCAGGGTCAGTCCCCGCGTATAGGGATATGGAAAAGAGGAGCTGTAAGGTTGGGCATACGGAACCTGCGCGGTCACGATATTTCCGTTCACACCCGTACCCGACACGTTGATCCACGTCAAAAAAGTGAACTGGTTTTCCGGCAGCGGCAAATCTCCCACCGCCACCTCGTCCGATCCGCTGCTCACCGATACCGACCCACCATGCGGATCCCCGCTGTTTAGGCTAGCGCTCCCCACCAGCGTCGCTGTCCCCATGTTCGTAGGCGCCCACCGCAGCAACGGCACGGGCGCGCCCATACTGTCCAACGCACCGAGCGTCGCGCCGGACAAAGCCTGATTAAACAGGCGCAAGTCGGCGATTTTGCCGGTGAACGGGGCCGTGCCCAGCACGTTGTGCAACTGGTTGCCCAATTCCAGATACACCGTATCCGGCGAAACGTTCAGCCAGGTGGAATTGTTCGTCGAGCCGTACGTCGCCGGGTTGCCCGCGCTCCCAGCAAAGCCGTCCAGCAACTGACTGGTCAGCGAAAGTGGTTGGGACCCAGTGTTGTTCAGTTGGATCACCGTTGTGTTTTCCGCCGCCGCCACCCAGGAAGTCACCGACAAACTGGAGGCGCCATTTGCAAATGTGCCGGTGAGGGTAGCCGGACCGAGGTTCTCATTCAGCGAATACGAACTGCCGTTCAACGCGGGCGCGCTCAACGTCAGCGAACCCACCGGCATGATCGCCCCGCGCAACACGCCCCAAAAATCCGCCTTACCCACGTAAAACTTCAACGCGGACGAAGGCCCGCCCACCGTGATAGCCATGTCGCCATTGCCCGTCACCAGCCCGGTCGTCACCTTGGTGGCGACCAGATTCGCCGGCGGCGCGGTGTAAGTGCCGCGCGCACCCGCTGCCAGCGCCGGACCCGCCGTTGCCGGGGCGGGGACAACGGGCGGGGCAACGAAGGGCAGCACGGTGAGATTCGCCACGCTGCTGGTGACGGAGCCGAGGCTGTTGGTCACGATCACCCGGTAGGCCAGCACCTGATTCGTCGTGATGCCCGTCAAGGTCAGGATATTGCTGGTGGCCCCGGAGAAGCTGCCACCATTAAACACATTGGCAAACCCCGATCCCCCGTTGGTCTGCCATTGGAAGCTGAAGGGTGCCTGTCCCCCGGCCACCACATTGAACGACGCCGTGCCGCCCAAGATGCCCGCTTGCGACGCCGGCGGGGTGGTAATGCTGGGAGCTGTCGGATTGGCCGCCGTCAGCCGCACATTGTCGATATCGAGAAATGCAGTGCCGGCAACGAGAGCGGGAATGGCGAAACTGATCACAATGTTGCCTTCCGTCCCATTCGCGGTGTAAGAGGTACTAACGTCCTTGAACTGATTCACTGTGGTGTTCGCGCTGGTGACATTTGTGGAGGCCAAGGTGGTAAAGCTGGCGTTTTGCAGCTGCAGCTGTGCGCCGGGCGCCAGAGTGCCGCCGCCAGACCCGGTCTCGATGCCAAAGGCCGCCGTCAGCTTGTAGGTCACCCCAGCCACATAATTGTAACCAGTATTGAGGTACAACACACCGGAACCAGCGCTGCCATTCACAAATATCTGGGCATAATTCAGCCCGTCCAAACCCGGCGGCGGGTAGCTGGCAAACCGGCCATCACCAGAGGCGGGGAACACCACGGCGGCTAACTGGCCGTTGCCTGAGCCGTTAAAGGTCCAGCCCGCCGGCGCCGATCCAATGTAACTGTGAACATCCACATAGTTGTTGTCGAATGAATGATTAAAGACAGGAATTGTGCCGGGTGTGGCGTTGACCTGGTAGGAATTGGCACCCTCACCGCCGCTGAACACCGCCGAGACGACATAATAATACACCGTGCCGTTGTTCAATCCGTTGTTGGTGTAGCTCGTTGTGGAAAGGTTCGAGGCGACCAGCGAATAAGGCCCCCCACCAGTCGTGGACATCTTGACGTTGTAGCCGAGCGCAGCCGGGACATTCGACCACGTCAGATTGACCTGCGAATTGACGCCGGCTGCCGCCGTCAGAAAGTTTGGCGCGGTGGGATTCACCGCCCCCTGGATAGCGTTGAACCAGGCTTGGCCCATCGCCTGATAGCCGTTGTACGCCGGATGCACCCCATCATATAGACAGATGCCGTCGGGCGAACTGTGAGTCTTAATCACCCCGTTAGTGTCAATAAACAGGGGATACAGGTCAACCGTCGAAAAGTTCGGGCTGAGCGTCGGAACAATGTTCGTGATCCACTGGTTGATCGCCAGAGCCCAATTGTTGTTGGCGGTGGAGTCGGTGCGCGGGGTATCCGTGGCCACGATCACCTTGGTGTTCGGCCGGTTGACCTTGAACCAGCCCAGCAGGTTGATCTCGTTGTTGGTAAAATATTGCAGCGGATTACTAGGATTCAGCCCGATGTCGTTCGCCCCGGTCAACAGGGTGACGACATCCGCCTGCACCGGCGTACCGCCGGGGGTGCCGCTGGTCATCCAGTAGCCGCCCAAATTGGAGTCACCGACGGGCGGCTGCACGTTGGCGGTCAGATTGCTGAACAGGCTACCGGTGGTATAGCTGGCATAACCGTTGTGATTTTGCTGTCCGGCCGAGGTCAATTGCGGCGAAGGCTGGGAGGCGGCGGCCCCCACAAACAGGAAGTTCACATTGGCGTTAGTGTTCAGCGTGTAAATGGCATCGCGAAAACCGGGCAAGGTGTTGCCGCCATTGGGGTCGGTCCCGCCGCGCGTAATAGAATCGCCAAGCGGCATGAGGCGAAACGGGGGTTGGCCCGATAAGATGGTCAGGGCGGCCGGCTGGGAGCTGGTCACTGAACCCAGACTGTTGGTCACGATCACCTGATATGACAGCGCCCAGTTCGTGGTCACGGCGGCGATGGTCAGCACGTTGCTCTGCGATCCAGTGAGTTGAGCACCATCCATCAGGTTGGTGAAGCCGCCGGCGGCGCTGTTGGTCGCCTGCCATTGGTAGGCCAGCGTCCCGTTTCCCACGGCGGTGACATTGAACGAAATGGTCTGGCCCGGATAAGTTGATTGCGAAGCCGGCGCAACTGTGATGACCGGCGCCAAACTGGGGGCCACCATGAACTGAAAACCATTGATGCCGTAATACTGGGAGAGATTGTTGGCGGCGGTAATGGTCAGGGTGCCGCTGGTGAGGGTCCCCGTAAAGGTATTATAAGCCACACCCATACCACCCGTAGCCTGATTAGTTAGTGACCGCGAGGTCCCGGTGGTGGTCAGCGTGCCGGCCGTGTTCCCGCCGGCGGCCCCCGACAAGGTCAGCTTGGCGCCTTGGTTGGCATCACCAATGGCCGAATAAACCACCAAGGTAAAAGGCTGGTTGAGATACGCGCCCAACCCGGTGAGACTCACCGTGAACGTCCCGCCACTGACCGCCGTGTTGCCCGCAGCGCAATCCCGCATCAGAGGAGTGGTCGCCGCATCCAAAGCGGCAACGCCACCGGTATTGTCATTGAACAACCAGTAGCTGGCATCCGCAAACCCGATGCCGTTAATGATGGCGCCGGTGGAATCCTTGATGGTCCCCGTGCTGGTGGTGACACCATTCCAGACATCACCGGGTCCGCCCAACACCGCCGCGCCGCTTTGGACGTTCGCGGCGCTGCCAATATCCACGTCAATCAGGATTGAAGTTTTCAAAGCCAAACTGGCCGAAACGCTGGCAGAGTTGGTACTTTCGAAGCCCGGCACCAGCGCGGTAACCGTGTAATAGTAAGTGGTCGCATACCCGGCGATGGTGTCGGTGTAATTGGTACCGGTGATGCCGCTAACCAGGTTCAAATACGGGCCGCCGATGGCGGTTGACCGCTTCACATTATAGCCAATCGCCCCTGGCACGGCATTCCAGTTCAAGTTCACTGCGGAATTGTTTGTGTTCACCGTCAGATTCATCGGCGCGGGCAGGTTGGTGGCCAAGGTCGAGGTCAGGGTCAGCACTTCGCCCGCCTGGGTCTGATAGTGGAGAACCGATCCCGACAACGTGTTCATCCCGGTGAGGCTGGAAACACATTGCACGGCTGCGCCCGGCCAGGGATTGGCCAAATTGAGCATCTGACCGGCGGTGCTTTGGATCTGCACATAATTCGCCTGACCCAGGGTGATGGCGCTGGAAATCAGGAAGCCACCGCAGGCGTTGTGGTTGGCGAACGCGGCGGACTGGTTGGTAGGCCAGTCGGGAAAGACGTGGATATTGGTCTGGTAGCTCTGCACGAACATCGCGGCGAGCGCCGCCGGCACAATCGCATATTGTTCAGTGGAATCGCCGCCCACATCGATCACAAAACTCGGGTAGCGATAATAGGTCAGCAGCGTGTTCAAGTTTGACAGGATGGCGTTGGGATCGTAGCCCACGCACGCCGCGCCCGGATAAAACGTGCAACCGTTGTTAAAATCGAACCATTGCGCCGCCAGCCATACGGTATTGGAAGCGGCCTGCAGCAAGGCCGGATCGCTTTCCAGACCGATGTTCCAGCCCGGGAAAATCACCTGCGCACAGCTCATGCCTGCCGTGCTGCTGCGGACGACGTGATCCTGATACAGCATGACCATCGGGATGGGGAACGCCGCGCCGGCCGTGGAGTTGCGGATGACATTGACGCCGGGCGCGTTGTAGGGGGCGCCCAAATTGTTCAGGCTGGTGATGCTGCTGGCCGGGACAATCGGCAGTGGCGTCAGCCGGGCGATGATATCGTTCCATTTGGCCCGACGATCCGCGTCGACATTCAAGATTTGCGAGATTTTCACCAGCTCCGGATAGACGAGTTGGATAAACGCCAGCGTGGTCACCGGATTCGTGTCATCGCCGGATTGTTCCCAGCAGGAATCATGGTAATCCACGTAGTAACCGCCGACCAGCACGAGGTAATTGTCCCAGAAATTCGCGACGCCTTTAAGGTACGGGTAGATGATGGCCGCGTAGTTGGTGTCTTGCGTGTAGCGCCACCGCATCACACAATCCACGGCCCCGAAAATGGCCTGGGATTTTTGGCCCCAGAACGTGCCGGGATCATCGCTCCAGCCCGGTGCGGGCACCCAGTGATCGTAATACAAGAGGCTGTTGGTCATCCCGTAAAGAAACTGTGCGATCGACTGGCCACGCGGCATCTCTTCCAGCAGCGGCTTCATGTAGTTGTCCATGAGTTCCTGATGGTTATTGGCGATGCCCGTATAGGGCGAGGCTTCATAATTGTAGTCGAGATTGTAGTCCCCCTGCCAGCCAGGCGTCCGGGTGGTGATGCAATTCCCCAGCTTGCTGGGCGGCGGACAATTAGAGGTGTTGCAACAAGCCAGCAGGTACAGCGCCCCATACCAACTCTCCTGAATCTTTTGATTGGGGATCTGGACAAACGACTTCGACCAGAAATTGCTCCACCAGGCGGCGTGCGTCAGAAACAGATTACTCAATGCTCCCGTCGTGGCCTGCTGGGCCTGTTGCTGAGCGGCGGCAAAATAGTTGTTGGTGTTCCGATCCGTGACCGCCGCCACCACGAGCGTCACCTGCCCGCCGGCGGGAATGGTGAAGGCCAGCGCGCCCTGACTGCTGTTCACGACCGAAGCGCCCAGCACATTTTGCATCAACACGCCCTGCGGGGCACAGCCGTTGTACGGCAGATTCGTATCGCCCACATGCACGGCCATCTTGTTGTAACTGAGCATCCCGTTGCTGCCGGTGGGGAAGGTCACTGGGGTGCCCACCACCACGCCATTCGTAAAAATCGTCAGGGTGTTGCCGTCGTACGTCACCGCCGCCTGCGTCCATTGATTGGTCGGCAGGGCACCGGTCGCCGTCGTAGCGTAGGTGTTCACGGCATCGGCGGTAAATAGCATAGTGGAGGTATTCAACCCGCCGCTCTGGTTGAGGGACGCGCTCAAAGCGCCGTTGACCAGTTTCAGGGTCAGACCCCGCACATACGGATAGGGATAGCCGCTGTACTGCTGACTATTGGGAATTTGGGCCGCGACAACGCAACCATTGCCGCCCGTGGTCGTGGGATAAAACCATGTGGAGAAAGTGAACTTGTTTTCCGGCAGCGGCAGAACGCCCACCGCCAGTTCCGAGGCGCTGTCGCCCGTCAACACCAACGAGCCGCCAAATGGATCCGCCCCATTAAGACTCGCGCCCCCGCCCACCAGAATGGCGGCCCCCATATTCGTCGTGGACCAGCGGAGCAACGGGGTCGGCGCCCCGACTCCGTCCAGATTGGCCAGCGTCGCCCCCGATAGGGCCTGATTATAAAGTCTAAAGTCGGCGATCTTGCCGGTGAACGGCGCAGTGCCGAACTGATTGTGCATTTGATTACCAAGTTCCAGAAACACCGTGTCCGGCGAAACGTTCAGCCACGTCGAATTGTTCGTGGCCCCATAGGTGGCCGGATTGCCCGTGGTGCCGGCGAAACCGTCGAGCAACTGGCTGGTCAACGACAAGGGTGATGTGCCGTTGTTGTTCAACTGGATGACCGCCGTGTTTTCAGCCGACGCCACCCACGAGGTCACCGTCAAACTGGCGGCCCCAGTGGCAAAGGCCCCGGTGAGGGTGGCGGGCCCGATGTTTTCATTCAGCGCATAGGAACTGCCGTTCAACGCCGGCGCGCTCAGCACCAGCGAACCCACCGGCTGAATCGCCCCGCGCAGCACGCCCCAAAAATCCGCCTTACTGAAGTAAAATTGCAAGGCGGATGAAGGCCCGCCTACGGCACAAGTCATGTCGCCATTGGCGACCACAGGCGCGCCGGCCACCAGATTGCTGGGCAGTTTGGTGGGCGGAGCGGTATAACTACCGACGATGTTCGCAACAATCGACCGAGCCATGGCTCCCGGGTCAGGAATGTTTGGCGGAATAATCGGAGCCAGCACGGTGAGAGCCGCCACGGTGCTGGTGACGGAGCCGTAACTGTTGGTAACAATCACCCGGTAAGACGGAGCGAAGTTCGTGGTCACGCCAATGAGGGTTAAGCCGCTGGCGGCCGATCCGGAAACCAGACCGGCAGCATCGGACAAGTTAGTGAAACCACCAGTGGAGGTGTTCGTCGCCTGCCACTGATAACCCAGCGGGGGTGACCCCACGGTGATGACATTGAACGCCAACGAACTGCCGGCCACGGCAGTTGACGATGCGGGCTGGGTTGTGATGATGGGACTGGACAGCAGGGTCAAGCTGGCCGGAGAACTGGTGACGGCGCCGCTGCCGTTGGAAACGATCACCTGATAAGCCAGCGCCCAATTGGTGGTCAGATTGGCAATGGCGAGGACGTTGCTCTGCGAACCGGAGAGCTGGCCGCCATCGGTCAGGTTGGTGAAGCCACCGCCGGCACTGTTCGTTGCCTGCCATTGATAATTCAATACTCCCGCCCCAACAGCCCCCACCGTGAACGTCGCCGTATTACCGGCGAAATTCGTCTGCGACACCGGCTGAGTCACAATCAGCAGCGGACTCAACCGTAGCTGAAACCCATTCACGGCCGTGAACGACTGGCCGGGCAAAATTGCGGAAGTAAAGGACAAGGTCCCATTGGTGAGGATACCCGTGTAAGTATTGTAAGCCACCCCCAGACCGGCGGAAATCTGACGGGAGGCGGCGGTGGTGGTCAGGGTGTTCGCTGCGTTGCCGCCAGTGGCACCGGTCAGGCTCAGGCTGCCACCCTGACCGACCGCATTTCCCGCAGCATAGATGACCAGGGTAAAGGCAGAATTCAGGTAGGGAGCCAGCCCGGTGATGCTCGCCACGACCGTTGGGGTGGTGCTATAACCGAAGGCATAATCCTGCATCAAGTTGGTGGTGCCGAAATCCGCGGCGGTTCCACCCGTGGCGAGGAAAACGCCATAGTCGCTCAAAGTAAACCCCACTCCACTCAAGCTATTGCCGGCGGAATTAGCAACGGTTCCAGTCGAGGCAGACAGCGCATTCCAGACATCTCCCGGAGCGCCCAACACCGCCCCTCCGGCTTGAGTGGAGCCGGTGCCGAAATCGCCATTGATCAGGAAGGTCGCCGAAAGCACCGTCAGAGTGGCCGGGGGCGCGCTGGTGACGGAGCCGTTGGCATTGGTCACGATCACCTGATAAGCCAAAGCATAGTTGGTCGTCACGCCGGTCAGCGTCAGGGTGCCGGTGCCGGAGCCCGACACGATCCCATTATCCACCAAGTTGGTGTAACCCACCCCGCCACTGGCCTGCCACTGATAGTTCAAAGTACCCACACCCGTCGCTCCCACCGAGAAAGAAACCATGCTGCCGCTCAAGGCAGTTTGTGAAACCGGCTGACTGTTGATAATCGGGACGCTCAACACGGACAAGATGGCCGGCGCACTAGTGACGGAGCCGTAGGTGTTGGTCACGACCACCTGATAGGCCAGCGCATTGCCGGTCGCCACATTGGCGATGGTCAGAACATTGCTTTGCGATCCCGTTATCTGGCCGCCGTCCGTCAGGTTGGTGAACCCCCCAGCCGCGCTGTTGGTCGCATGCCATTGATAAACCAAAGGAGCCGCACCGCTGGCTACGGCGGTCAATTGCGCCGTTTGACCTGGAGGATAAGCACCGGATTGCGGTTGCCCGCCGCTGTTGATGGCCGGCGGAAATATGCTTTGCCGGATTTGGTCGAGGGTGGACTGGCTGGCTGCCCCGGAGTAGTAGCGGAAGTCCTGATACCAAGCCGAATATACCCGCACCCTATCCGAGATCCGGTTGCCGATGAATATCGAACCGCTTGACCCGAAATTGATAGCCCCGCTGCTGCCCAAGGTTTTTGAACCGGTCACCGCCTGCACCACGGCTGTATTGGTGGTCCCCGTGTACACCGTCAACGCCTTGGTCCCATCGTTGTAAGTTAAGGCCACAAACCGCCACCCCGAAAATTGCGTATTTGCCGGCGTCGTTATTTGGAAATCCTGCTCACCGATGGTGTTCGGGAATACCTCCAAATCACCTGCGACATTGTTTTGCCCTCCGCCCGGATTGGGTGACATCCTCACCGTGAGTGAATTTGCAATGGGACCGTTGGTTACTCCATTTGCCCCAAATTGAAATAAGTATGGCTGTTGGCTATTGTTGCCGGTGGTGCCGTTGGCTGGATCCTGGTTGAACCACAATGTCACCGTCCAATTGGTCACAAGTCCAAAACCCAAATTTAAATCGTTGGTATTATAGGCAAGGGGTCCGGCACCACCATCCGCCTGACCGGTAAAATCCATTGCCGGGGTTAGTCCGCCAACCCCGGAACCGGTAGCCCCATGCTTGTTCACCGCCGTAATTGCGGAGTTGGCGGTAATAAGATTGGCGGTGGCGACCCCACCAAGACTGGTGTCACTGGGATAGTAAGTATTGGCCGTCGCGTCGCTCAAAGGATACCGCAGCTTGAGCGTCTGGCCTTGCGCCGGACTCAGCCCGAGCAGGGCGCAGCCGAGAGAAACGAGGAAATGGATTCGATTTATCGAGCGCATATTTTTGGGTGTTGTCTGAACGAGACGAATGCACATAAAGGCGGAAACCCGTCTTCCGGCAATCACCATTGAGTTTTATGCCGTCAAGATAGCAGAAGCCACAGTCATGGGCTTGTGTTTTCGGGCAGTTTTGATTGGGATTATGGGCAGGTGCCCGCCGGTCAAATCATGGCTTGCGGCCAGAAATTGCCCCAACGACCGCCCGGCGGCAACGCCCGGCCGCGAACCGTTTTCATCGGGCGCAGTGCGCCTTCCGATAAACCAGGGGTGCACAACCGAACGCGGATTTAAAATGGTGATTAAAGTGGGAAGGGTCATCAAACCCACACTCAAACATCACCTCGGTGACGGATTTCTTCGTTTCCAGAAGCAACTTCGCCCCATGACGGAGCCGAAGGGCGAGCACATGCTGCCTCCAGCTTGTTCCCGTCAAACTGCGAAACAATTCCGTGAACCGGCGGCGGCTCAACCCCGCATTTGCCGCCGCTTCGTCCAGGGACTGCTGCCGGTAAAAATCATCGGCCAGCGCGGTAACATAATTCGCCACCCGCAACTGGCTGGTCCCGGCGTCAGGAGAAACCGGGGAGGACGCTGACGGTTGCCGCTCGCTTATACGCATCACGCGCACGGACAGCCGGATGAGAAGGCTGACCAGCAGCGCCTGCCAACCTTCGCGGCGGATCACCTGCTCAAAGAGCATCTCCTGCAGATCCTGGCGTACCAGCCGGGCCGCATTCGACTGTGAACCGGTCATCCGCCAATGGTGAATGGATTGCCGGCGCAAAGCCGCCGCGAGCAGTGCCGGTAAAATCTTCTCCCGATAATGAATCACATAGAGAACCACCGGCCGCTCGCGGTAATCTGAAAAAGCGTGTCGGGCGTGGGCGGCCACATGGACCAAGCTGTCCTGGTATAAATCCCATTTCTTATAGGGAGTGCGCAATTGCACGGCGCCCGATACCACAAACAGGAACTTGTTGAAGTCTTCGTTGAACCACGCTGGCCCCGACCAGTTCGCCGCGTGACGGCTTTCGACCGCCACCACTCCAAATTGCGGAATCGCAACGTATTTGGGCCGGGAAGTCAGCTCCGTCTTTAATTTGTGCTCGATCATTCGATCATGGATAAACGAGGCGGTAATATTCGTCCAGATTGGTCGTAACGATCGGGATGGCCATCAGGTTCGTGGTCGTCGAACCCGACACTGTGTCCCAGTCGCCAGGGGTGATGCTCACGCCCTGGTTCAAATTGTTGGTCTGCATCAGCAGTCGGTAGCCCAACCGATCCAGTCCCCAACTCAAACTCAACGTCCCGTTGCTCACACTGTTTGTCAGCATGGGCTGGGTGGATTGGTTTGGCAACTGCGTCACGTTAACGGTGTAGGTCTGGACCGTCACGCCGTCCTGGGCGGTCACCTGCAAAACCACCCCGTTCGTTGCTGCGGGATTCGCATTCAACGCCAGCGGCGAACTCGCCACGCCCGAGGCCAGCAGATTGGTCGTGCCATTGTAAATCAACCGGTTGGTTGCGTTAACATTCGCGTCGGCCACGGTCACCGTCGGGATGCTGCCATAGGCTTCGGTCGCGGCGTAGCTGAGTACGTTGGAGGCAAACGCCGGCGTCAAGACTCCCGCCGGAATCAACGCCAGAGAGGTCAAATATGCATTGCTGCTGACCGGAGTGACCGGGGTTAGGCGCACGTTATCCACATCGAAGGAGGTGCCGGCAGCCGCCCCGGTCGTATTGAATCCGACGACGATGTCGCCGTTGCCGCCCTCGCTGCCGGTTGCGGTGTAGGCCACGCTGAAGCTGGTGAACGCGTTGGAGGTGAGCATGGCGGAGGTAATGATATTGGAGGCGAGAGCGACCAGCGACGAGTTGTAGAAAACCAGCGCGCCGGTGGGGAAATTCCCTTTCTCTAAACCAAAGGCCGCCGTTAACGTGTAAGTCACACCGGCCTGATACTGGTTGGCCGAGCCCAAGTCCTGATAAACCGTGGCCGAGCCAATCGCGTTGTTCATGAAAAGCTGGCAATAATTACTTCCGTCCATGCCGGCCGGAACATGGCCGGCGCCAAACCGGCCGTCAATGGTGCCGGGGTGAATGATGGCGACCACCGCGCCGCCAGACTTGCCACTCACGCTCCAACTGGTCGGGGTGACTATTGAATAGCTGTTGGTCGCGACGGATTGGGCCTCGAAGGAATAATTCTGGATGGCGATCAAATTCGTCGGGATCGTAACCGCCATCACCGTCAAGGTGGCCGCCGGACCGCTGGTCGCGGATCCGTAGCTGTTAGTCACGATGACCTGATAGGCCAGCGCCCAGTTCGAATTCACATTGGAAATCGTCAGGACGTTGCTGGTCACGCCCGAGACGTTGCCGCCGTTGACCAGGTTGGTGAAGCCGCCGGTGACACTATTCGTCGCCTGCCATTGATAGATCAGTGGTGCTTTGCCCGAAACCTCCACGTTGAACGAAACGGTGTTGCCCACGAAATTAGTATGCGACGCGGGCTGAGTTGTAATCACGGGCGGCAGCAAAAACACCTGAAGCTGAAAACCATTCTCGACCACAAAGCTTTGGCCCGCATTCTTGGACGCGGTAAAGTTCAATGTGCCGCCGGCAATAATACCCGTGAAGGTCTGGTAGGCTATGCCCGCGCCGGCGGAAAGCTGCCGCGAGGTGGCACTGGTGGTCAAGGTGCCGGCCGTGTTCCCACCCGATGCGCCGGCGGTGATCGAGAGCGTGGCCCCCTGACCGCCGGAGTCCCCCGCACCGTAGACGACCAGGTTGAATGGACAGTTCGTGTATGACGTCAGACCGGTGAGACTCACATTGACCGCGGTGGTGGAGGCGGCGCCAAAGGCATAATCCTGCATCAGAGGCATGGTAGCGGCGTCCATGGCGGCCCCACCGACACCGGTAAAAACGCCTTGGTCGCTCAAAGTCAGCCCGACCCCGGGCACGAGGTTGCCGGCGCTGTTCGCAATGGCGCTGGTCGAGGCACTGATCGCGTTCCAAAAATCATTCGAGGAACCCAGCACGGCCGCCCCGGTTTGCGTGGCACCGGTACCAAAGTCGCCATTGATGAGCAGGGTTGGCCCCAGCGGCCCCAAGACAAATTTATCCAAGTTCCAAGCGGCGTCATTCTTGTCCCGGCGCAGTTCGATCACCGAACCGGCGGGAATGGTTGAAACAAGCGTCACGGTAATACTTGTGTAACTGCCATTCCACGCGCCGGTCGAGGCAAAGGCAATGTCCTGGATGCGGATGCCATTTACATAAAGCCCATAGGTGCCACTTTGCAAGGATGCATACCAGATGGTGATGCGCCCCACGGCGGCGGTGGTTTGGCCCAGGCGAAGTCCATCGCCCAAATTCTGAATATCCTGCACGGCCCCGCCGCCGGAGGCCGCCGGGTCCGAGTAAATCTGCGCCCCGCCCAGCAGGACGCAGCGCTCGGCTTCCACCGTGCCCAAGCCAACGGGCGGATATAGATCGGCGGGCCGGATGGATTGGTACGCCGGTTCCAATCCTGCATTCAGGGCATTGGCAGTGGTCACGGGGGACCAGGCGCTGGAATTGTTAATGATGATCGAATTCGACGCGTAGCCGCCTTCGCTGCCATTGATAGCGTCGGCATAATTGTCATGGGCGTTCAGATCGTGAATCAGGGCAGTCGGGGTCGAGACATACAACCACACGCCGTGGGGATAGTTGCACAACACATTACTGGCGATCTCGAAATACGAGCTGCCGGCATCCGGATAAATAGAGTTGAGCCCAGACCGGTTGCAATAATTGCCACGAATCTGCGAGTTGGGAGAGTTTCCCAGCGTATAGATAGAACCGCCATCCGCCAATTGCCGCATGACATCATCCACCCGGTTGTAATTGATTTTGAGGTTTTGCGCGGAGGTGTTGATAGTGGACCAACCCCAGCCGCCGCGGATGCCGGTGTAGGGGGCAAAATAGACTTCATTGTGGGAAATTTCGCTGGTATCGGTGAAATATGCGGTGAGCGGCTCGGCTTGCTTCGATTCCAGACTGGCCTGGTAGATGAAATTGTCTTTGACCAAGTCGTTGTAGGGCACCCCCTCCACCCCGGGGGGAAAATCACCGTCACCGATGTGAAGATTCCAGGGATCACCTATGTTCACCGCCGAGCTCCCCAAGTCGCGGAACACGTTTCCAATCACCGAGCAGTCCCGGGCGTCATTGCCCAGGTTTAACGCCATTGAACCGAGATGTTGAAAGATGTCGCCCGTGAAACTGATGTTATCCGCATTTTCCACCAGCACCGCCGCCTGCATGACCTTGGTATCCCTCCACTCAACCTCGCCCCAGTTACCATCGGAGCTATATTTGTCATACATGGCCGTAGATTGAGGGGTTGTGGAAGCATAGGAGCCGGCAACATTCATCAGCAGCCAGTTGTCATGCGAGAAGGTGATTCCGGAAAAAGAGATGTTCTGGACCCGGTTGTTGGTGGCCGTGCCAGCCAACACGAACAGCCCTGGTGATACCGGTGCAATCACCGTTGCCGTCGCCATGTTATCCGTGGGGCGCTTGTAATAATAGAGCGTCTGCGTGACGCGGTTGAAATAGAAGTCGCCCGGATTGGCCAGGTATTCAAACGCGTTCTGAAAGAAGAACTGGCCACTCGCGTTGACAAACCCCATACCCCAAGCCGGCGGCTCGGAAAATGCGATGGCTCCATAAGGCTGCTGCATCAGGGCGATACGATAGCTTCCGGAGTTCGTGAGGCCCCTGATCCCGACGATATGATAAGCAAAATTACTCTGGCTCACGATTTCGACATCGCCCGAATTGCTCAGGGCCGGCAAATCACTCATGTTGAATTCCAACCCATCCGGGGTGGAGCCGGACGTCAGCGCCCAGGGTTCCGTTCCGACAACGTTGAACGTCCCCCAGGTTGCGATGTATTTGATGGGATTTCCTTTGGCCATGGTCGCCCGCAGGCCATTCACCCAAAGCTGGCGCAGCTTGTTCGTACTGTTGAATGAGGCCGAATAAATATTTCCAGAATATTGTGTCCAGCCAGTGATGGGCTGGCCGCCGCTGATGAGGGGGGATGCTCCCGGATACGCCTGATACCAGATCGTGTGACCACCGGTACCCGAATCAGCGGGGGTAAACGAAATGGGCGAAGTGATCCAATTGGTCCCGGCCATGAGGTAAATATAAACATCACCCGTCATGTTCATATTGATGGTGCGAACCGTATTGCGGGCCTGGAGAATGGACTGGAAGGCGCCGGTAGTGGACAAACCATTATTGGCATCGTTGCCATTGGCCGGATCCACGTAATAAACCGCCATAGGCGCGGCGTGCGCAACCGGTAAAATCATTCCGGCCACGAGGGTCAGCGTCAGAATCGCAACCCGAACCAGATTGGATCTGCCGGCCCGCGACTTTTCGACCTTCATGGCATTTTAATTAACTAGGGTTTTCAATTTGGTTTTTCCGCGCGGTACTTAGGTAGTATCCACTTATGGATAAACCAGGCGGTAATACTCATCCAGGTTAGTCGTGACGATCGGGATGGCCATTTGGTTGGTGGTCGTCGAACCCAGCACCGTGTCCCAGTCGCCGGGGCTGATGCTCACCCCCTGGTTCAGGTTGTTGGTCTGCACCAGCAGGCGGTAGCCCAAGCGGTCCAGGCTCCAACTTAAATTCAACGTCCCGTTGTTCACACTGCTGGTCAGCGTAGGCTGGGCTGATTGATTCGGCAACTGCGTCACATTCACCGTGTAGGACTGCATGGTCACACCGTCCTGCGCCGCCACCTGCACCTGAAGGACGTTCGTCACTCCCGGATTCGGATTCAACGCCAG
>CAIQEI010000150.1 GCA_903870815.1 uncultured Verrucomicrobia subdivision 3 bacterium | reverse complement strand
ATCCAGAGCTGAAATTAATTCCCGCCGCGCCGGCCCGGCCGCTGGCGCGGGTGACGGCCGATTTGGAAGGGGCCTTTGCTAAATGTGGTTCGGCCTGGAACGGCATCGCCAAAAATCGTGAAAGCCTGGTGGATTATTTCGTCGGTCGGAAAAAGTGGGCGAACGGTGGACATGGCAAACTGAACGCCATCCAAGCCGCGATGAGCCAACTGGACACCGGCTTCATCGCCAGCGAGCTGTCCGCCGATTTTTGGGACGCGATTCGGTTTTTTTCAATCTCGGCTGTCCGCAATGCCGTGGGCAAAAAGCACGAGATGCCGGAGCCGCATCCGCCTTGGTTCGACGAGTGCGGCATACTAGTCGGGCTGGCGTTGGAATTTGCGCTTGTGCAGCGGCTGGAATTTCTGCGCACCGCGCGCGCGGGCCTCGCCCGGCGCAAGCAGGAGGCGAAGCAGCAATCCTACGACGATCTCATCAGCCGGCTGGCTTCGGCGCTGGCGGGGCCGTCGGGCCCGGCGCTCGCGCAGTCCGTCCGCAAAAAATTCAAGGTGGCGCTGATTGACGAGTCGCAGGACACCGACCCGTTGCAGTGGAAAATCTTCCGCACGATATTTGCCGAAAGTCCGGAGCACCGGCTTTATCTCATCGGCGATCCGAAGCAGGCCATCTACGGATTTCGCGGCGCGGATGTGAACACTTATCTGGATGCGGCCGAGACGGCGAAATCAAAATACTCGCTCGAAACCAACTGGCGATCCGAACCGGCGCTGGTCAACGCGGTCAATACGCTTTTTGAAAGTGCAGGGAAAACCACCGTCTTCGTGGAGCCGCAGATTGCGTTCGCACCGGTGCAGGCGACCCGGAAGGCCGACGCGCTAACCATTGTTTTCCCGGCGGACGAGCGTCGTCCGCCGCCGTTTCAAGTCTGGTGCTGGATTGCGAAACAAATACCGTTGTCATCCAGGTCGGCGCAAATGGTATTGCCCGCCACTGTCGCCGCCGAAGTGTCGCGGCTATTACGCGACGATGTCCGGGTGGGAAATCAACGGCTGAATCCGCGCGACATCGCCGTGCTGGTGGAATCGCACCGGCAGGCTGGCTGGGTGCAATCGGCCTTGCACGCACTGCAAATTCCCAGCGTGGAACAGGCGATGGACAGCGTGTTTGAATCGGACGAGGCGCGCGAGCTGCAGTGGATTCTCGCCGCCATCCTGAATCCCGGCCGCGAGGCAGACGTGAAATGCGCTTTGACGACCGACGCGCTGGGCCTCAACGCAAATCAATTGCAGGAACTCGCCGCCGACGAAGCCGGGTGGCGTGAGTGCTTGCAATCGTTCGCAGTATTTCGCGGAAGCTGGGAGCGTGACGGTTTCTTTTTCATGTTTTCGCAGTTGCTGCGCCGTGAACAGGTCATTGAAAGTCTGCTGCGTTTTCCCGACGCCGAACGTCGCATCACGAACTGGCTGCACCTCGGCGAATTGCTGGGGACCGCGAGCCGCGCGGAGCATCTCGGTCCCGCACGGCTCGTGCAGTGGCT
>CAIQEI010000149.1 GCA_903870815.1 uncultured Verrucomicrobia subdivision 3 bacterium | reverse complement strand
CCTTCTGTCGGGCGGCGGCGGCGGCGGCGGCGGCGTAGGCGGCGTCGTAGGCGGCGGCGTAGGCGGCGGCGGCGGTGGCGTCGGCGGCGGCGGCGGCGGCGTAGGCGGCGGCGCGGTTTTTTTCTGTGGGGTCTTTCAGCCAGGCTTGGGCCGCTTCGATGGCCTGCCGTGGCCGTTTGTCGTCCGGCCGTTTTTTTTCAAAGAGGGGCAGCACGTGTTCCGCGCAGGCAATGGCCACCGCCACGGCCCGGGGTTTGTCAAATTGCCCCGTCCGGCGTAGTAGCCAGATCAGCCAGTCACCCCGCGGGCAGGTGTTGTAAATCTTGACGAAATCAAAGTCGCACTCGCGGGCGAACTTGAGGCCATCGGTGCAGGGCGTGTGGGTCATCAACTGGTCTTTCGTGTATTTCATGGTGTGGTGTGGTTATGGGTTCTTTTGTTGTTTCGTTCCGTTCAATTCAATCCGACGGCTCAAACCGGCGGCGGCGGCGGCGGCATCCCCCCGCCCCCGGTCTCGTCGCTGCTGCCCTCGTCCGGCTGTTTGGACGCCGCGCCGGCCACGGGGTCAGCGCGGCCGTCTGGAGGCGGGCAGGTGGCATCTAAACTGTCATCCAGCGCCGGTTCACCCGCTGTTTGCTGGGGTTTGCCCGTCATCTCCGTTGATGGTGTATCAGTCGTCACCGCCTTCGCGCTCGGCAGCGCGTCCAGGTAAGCGTTGATCGCCTCCACCTTCAGATCGTCGCTGGGCGCCTCCAGCGAGCCCCGGATCGAGGTCGGCTCACCCATCGCCAGCGCCCTTTTATCAAACATAATCGCCACCCCAACCGGTATTTGTGCCGCCGGCACACGGCCGTCCTGCAACGCCTCAAGGTAATTTCCCACGCCCTGCTCGATGACATCCTCCATCATCTCCACCACTCTTTGTTTATAGGGGGCCACTTTGCCCTGGGTGACAAGGATGCGGCGGGCGGCTCGGACCGTGTGCGGGCTGACGTTCATCTCCCGGCTGATCTTCTTCACGCCCCACTTCAGCGTGATCAACTCCACCAAGCGCTGCGCCTTGGTGTCATCCTCCGTCAGGCGGATGCCCTGATGCTCGTGGCGGCGGGTCCGGATGGACTCCAGTGCTGCCGCCTCGACCGGCATCTGCGAGTCATCAAACAACGCCGGCTGGCCCGGCTGCTGCCGGTCTGCCAACACTTCACGCTGTGATGTTCGAGCCATAAATATCGAAAAAAGCGCGCCGTCCAAACGGGTGGACTAAACGCTTGCCACCGCTGCCGCCTTCCGCCGGAGTTCACCGGTCGAACGCGCTGCGATGCCCGCATCCTGGGAAAACGAAAAAACGCGGCGCGATTCCAGCCAGGCGTTGATGCCGCTGGCTGGAATCCGGTAATCCGGGCGCGCCTCGCTGCCCAGGTTCACCACCTCCACGCCAAAAGACCGCGCCTTCAGCTTCTCGATCACCGTCTTGGTGCAGAGCGAAAGCAACAGCGCCGTTTCGGCCACGGAATAGAATTTCTCAACCGCACGCATAGTTCCTGCCGGTCTCTCCCGGCTGTCTGGGGTTAAAACTTCAACTGCTGGTGCAGCTTCTGCCACAGCTCCCGGCCGCGCTCCTGGCTTACCGGTTGCGGACCGCCATCGGCCGCGCGAAAGGGGTTGTGGTGTAGCGGCACATGGATCCAGCGCACCGTGGGCGCCACCGCGCTGCAATGCTCACAGCGCTGGCCGCTCGCCATCTCTTCGCAGTGATCGCACCAGTAATAGCCTTGGGCTTTCATGGGTGTGGTTAATAGGCCGTTACCAGGATTAGCTTCACGCCACCCTCCTGACGCTCTGGTTCACCGCCAGCCAACGGTGCAGCCGCCGGCCGCGCCGGTTCACGGGCTTGAAAAGCCAGTGCAGCGCGGAAAAAATAAAAGCGCGCCAGGCAATGCCACTCGCCTGACGCGCCGGGGTGGGGAACGTCGCCCGTGTGTTGCGGGCGAAAATGGTTGCGGGAGCTGGAATTGAACCAACGACACGGTGTTTATGAGGCACCTGATCTACCACTGATCTATCCCGCAAATCAGAAACCGGCAAGAATTGCAATGGGGTTTTATACCCATGCGCTGCAAAAAAAGAGATGGCCGGCGTCTTCACTTGGCCACCTCCGCGAATGTGGGCTTGGCGCCCGAGGCAAACTTCTCCGAACAGATCGGGCAGATCGTGTGAGAGATCTTGCCGGCCTGCGCCGGCTCGCACGGCCTTAGTCCCAGGTCCTTGCTGCACCAGGAGCAAATCACCTGCACCATGGGTGCAGGTGCATCCAGGCCCACCGCTTGAGCCATCGCAGAAGTGTTTAAGATGCCGATCACGCCGCCACCTCCATCCAGCCATCAATCATCACCTCATCGTCCAACTGCAACGCCACAGCTAGACCTGTTAAATAATGCCAGCCCTTGCTCTCGCCGGGCTTTTCGGTCCATCTCACCAAACTCGGCGGCAACGGCGTCACCGTGACACAGGCGCCATCCGTAAACTGCACACGGCCCACCACCACCAGCAACCGGCCATCCTTCGGCGGCTCGGATGTGTTCCATGGAAAAAGTGGTTCACTCACGCTGCCACCTCCATCGTTTGAAGAAATGCGTTGATGCCACCGTCAAAATGGCGGCGAACCCCTCCGATCACTTCCGCCGGCGTCAGATCAGCGGCATCGTCCAGATCCGGCCAGCTACAATCCGCGATCCACGAGCGCATGGCTTCCAGCACCTCGGCGCTGATATTGTCGGGAGTAATCACGCTGCCACCCCTTCCGGCTTGGCCGCTACCAGCAGCTCCGTTTGGACCTCCGGAACCGGCACACCCAGATCTTTGCGCACGAGGCGCCGCAGATATTGGCTGCGGTTCAGATCCAACTGGCCGGCGCGGGAATCCACTCGATCCAATAAATCCGGCTCTAATTGGACTGTGACATTCTTGAACTTGTTTGCTTCCATGTGGTGAGAATAGTACGGAATAATATTCCGTCAAGAGAAAATAACAAAAATCTTGACTGAATGATAATAACCATTATTATGCCCTGTAGTATGACAACCAAGCCACGCAGCCCCGGCAAGACCGCCATCAGCGTAAGCATGACCCAGTCTTTGCTGGATCAGGTTGATGAGCGCGCCACAGCCTTAAACCTCACGCGCAGCCAATATATCGCCCAGCTGGCCCGGGCCGACGTGGCTACTGGCGGCGACTTAACCCTTCGTGAAAGCACCTCCGAGGATGGTGGCAAACCCCCAAAGTCTCCCGGCTCGGCTGCACCAAAGGTTGTTGGTTCCCGCGAGTTAACTAAATTTCCACAATTGCCAAAGTCCAATCAGCGCGGTAAAACCGCCGGATGAAAGCCTCCATTATGTCGTTCGCTTTAGCCCTTCTCACCGGTTGCATGTCCACCGTCGTCCCGTCCGGGCCAAATACCTATTACATTTCCAAAGGATCACTGCCCATCTGGATGTCGGCCGCCAATGCCAAGGCTGATTGTTATCACGAAGCAGACGTATGGTGTGCCAAGCGTGGCCTCGTCATGGTCCCCATCTCCAGCGATGCCCAAGATCCCATCGCCTTTCGTAGCGCTGGAAGTGCCCAGCTCACCTTTCGCGCCCTAAAGCCCGGCGATCCTGCCATCACCAATTCCACTGCCACGCCATGAACTTCTACACCGCCTTAAACCTGATTTGTCTGGCGATCAATCTTTGGAACCTCGAATATTTCTACCGGGAGCGCCGCCGGATCAAACAAGAAAAGGAACATCATGAAAACATCCAATAAATTCCGCCTCTTTAAGCGTGCCGATGACGGCCGCGAAATGCCCCCGGCCGCCGCCGGCTACAAGGAGCGGTTCTACTATTTCCGGTTCACCTACCGCGGCAAAGCCTATCCCCGCTGCCTGGAGACGAATGACGCCGCCGAGGCCCAGCGCCGCGCCAAAGCCAAATACACCGAAATCATTGCGGCCGTCTCCGCCGGCTCGTACGCACGTCTGGACGCCACCAAGCTCCGCACCGGCAGCAACACCACCTTGGAGCAGATCTACACCGCGTACCGCTCTGGCCCGGCAGAAGCCAATGCCACCACCCGCGAGCTGAACATCAACGCCCTCAAACAGATTGCCGGCACCGCCACCGCCGTGCGCGAATTAACCCCCACCGTCGCCCGCCAATGGTTCGAGGCCGTCCAGCTCGCCGTCCTGAACTGTGTGGATCAAGAAGCCGCCGCCAGTCTCAAACGCTCCGCCAACAGCCGGTGGACGCAAGCCAAGTCCATATTCATCCCCCGCTGCCTCGCGCATTACCAGGATCAGGACCTGCTGCCCGCCGGCAAATCCGGACTCGCCGGCATCGAGGCCTTTGTGAATGCCGGCGATAACGCCCGCTTCAACCGCATCCCCAAACAGAACTACAATCCGCCCAGCGAGACCATCATTCAAAAGACCTTGGAAGCCTGGGAAGCCCTCGGGCATGGTGGCACTGACACAGTCAGCCGGGACATGTTTCTGGCCATCGGCCACGAGCTGGCGTTTGGATTACGCAAAGGTGAAATGGAGCAGGCCCGCTGGAACTGGCACACCGTCCGTGCCGGCTATCCCGTCCTCGATGGCCGGGCCAACGTCAAGAACGGCTCCGGCCTCGTCCAGGTCCGCGCCCTCGATCCCTTTTACAGCACCATGAAAACAATCGCCACCGCCAAAGAATGGTGGCCAAAGAATGATGGCCAGTCCGGCACGGACTTGGTCATTGAAGGGACGGACTACTACCGGACCGATGAAGTGTACCGCAAGATCGGCGACTGGCTCCGGGCACTGGGCTGGGCCACCATGAAGACCAACCACGCCCTGCGGGCCTACGTCGGCAGCCAGGTCGCCATGAAGTATGGCATCTACGAGGCGCAGATGTTCCTGCGGCACAGCACCGTCAAAGTCACCGAGCAGAACTACAGCCACTTCATCACCAAGTTCAAGCCGGCGGATCTGGCCACCCTGCCCGCGAAATGGGCCGTGGTCGCCACCGCCCCGTTGCCAGATGTAACTTTAGAACCAAATTGCGAAGTTCCTAAAGACTCCGCTACACTCCGCAACCTATTGCCGTGGGTTGCGCCCACCACACGGAATTAGCCGATGAAACAAGGCGAATATCCAACAAAACCCCGAACAGGCAAAACCACAGATGATACTTTCGATTGACTAATAATCAATTTTAGCCCGTTTTGCACTTGGTGGGAGAGTCTTTAATAGATGGGCTTGTGCGACTAATTAACCAACTACCAGACCCAGATGAAACTTAAGATGTAACCCGTGAAGCTCCTACCGCTCAATCATGGATTGTTCGCAAAAGTGGATGATGATGTCTTTGAATGGGCATCGCATCACAACTGGTCAATCAACTCTGGAGCACCCAAAAAATATATTTATCGGACGGCAGGTGGTGAGGTGATTTTGTTGCATCGGCTAATCATGGGCAACCCCAAAGGAAAACTGGTGGATCACCGGTTTGGGGACACTCTCGACTGTCGGCGGGATGGTTTACGGATATCTACTCACGCCCAAAATGCAGCGAACCGGCTGGCCAGATCCGGCTCAGTAAAGGGCGTCCAATATAGACCGAGATATAAGAAATGGCAGGCATCGATCACACGCAACCGCCGGCGGCAAGTGTTGGGATTGTTTGAGACCATGGAGCAGGCAGCGGCCGCGTATGATGCGGCGGCGGTAAAATTACATGGCGATTTTGCTTGGACCAATCTCTGCACCACACCCATTGAACTTGCCCGCCTGGCGGCCGACCGCAGCCGGGACAGGCTGGCCAAGGCCGTCAAACGCGCCCGCAAATTAAAAGGGCTTCCCTCACCTCGTCGGCTTGATTCAGCCGCCAATATTGCGATCCCACCCCATCCGCGAGACTTTCCAATTCATTTGCCGGAAAGGGTTCTTCACGATGAAGCCGAATGGCGTGTGTATCTCCACGAAGAACTTGGCCGGGTGAAGGGTGGCCGATTCCCCTCCTTGAAACTCCCCGTTAAAGGGACCAAAAATTACAGAGCGAGAAGGCCAAAATACTATCAACCAGGCAAACTAGCGGCCGCACTGGGGGTGCCACTTCGCCAACTCCGCACTTGGATGTCGGCCGGTGAATTTGGGGAATTGTCCAATAATCTTATTTCCGCTGCCGGCTTCAAACAGTTTCAGCAAACGCGCCTGGCGTCCAAACGCCCGGACTAGCGATTTGCTGCCCGCCGGGCGCGTAGCAGATTATCAAAGCCCAGCTCTTTCTTTGCCGCCTCGGTGGTTTTCCGGCTGATATTGTTCACTAGCGTCTGGGCTTCGGCTTGTGGCAGGGCTTTGATCATGGGGAGCTGCGCCTGGAGTTGGGCTCGGAGTTGCGGCCCGCGGGCAAGCAAGATCAAACGCTGCTCCTTTGGCGTCAAATCGGGATCTAGCGGCACACTGGGCCAGATGCGCCGGCCGGCCAGCGTCTGGATTAGGGCATCCCCTTGCACTTGTGAAAGGATCCGGCTGGAGAGCGGGTTTAGCACCGGCTGCCCGAACACATTCAGATCCGGCTCACCATTCGAGCGGGCAAAGGGGATCTGGGTCAAGGTCATGGCCCGGATGTCGTCCGCTTTATAAACCGTCGGATCGTAAATCTGATCGAGTTGCTTCAGAATGTTCGGCACCACGAATCCGCTGGCCGTACGGATTGCCTGCTGCATTCCCTTTTCCCCTAGGTTTTTATTGGACTGGTAGCTACCAGAATCAAACAGCGCACTCAGACCCTGCGCCCAGGTTGAGTCAAAAATCACACTGCGGATCGAGCTGGCCGCGAACATCGCCCGGCTCAGTGCATCATCGTGATCGAGCTTATTGTAACGCAAGGCGTCCATCGTGTGGCCAATGTACGACAGCACCACACCCACTGGCGTATCGAGATAGGGATAGTATGTATTGCCCACCTTGACGCTGTTCGGAATCCAACCAGCCTGTTCCAGCAGCCGGCGATGGTTTAGATCGTTCGGACCGCGCGCCGTCACCATGAAGGGCGGATTGGGTTCGTTAACAAACGCGGAGGCAGCCGACATTAAGCCGACCGTGGCCAGCGTGCCAATGGTGGCCTTCGCGTAGAGGTCGCCGATGGCCGTGGGATCCGTCACCTCGCGCCCGTAGAGCTTGCCCGTGTTTCCTTCCCTGCCGATCAACAACTTGAATCCCTGGCCACGGGCCGCGCGATACGCACCCACCGGCGTCCAGTTCATCATTCCGTTGAAAAGGTTGATTGGAATTTTCACGAAGGGCTGCACCAGCCGCGCCACCGGATAATTCTGCGCGAACTTGTTAAACTGATCGCCCGCCGCGCCCACCATCCCGTACATGTCGTTAACGTAAGTGCCCATCTGTGCGAACTGCTGCGCGTTGATCATCACCGTTTTGTCCCGGCGCTGGCTCAAAATCTGATCCACCCGGCTATTGTATAGCGGTCCGCCCGGCTTCAGTCCCTCCGCCTGTGCCTGTCGCGCCGCGTCCTGGCGTTGCTCACCTAGCCATTGCATCTTCTGTGCCGCCGCCTTGCCCAGCTCGCCACCAAACACCGGCACCCCGTCCCGCTTCACCGCCTCACGCGAGAGCACCAGCGCCTTGGTTTCCTCCAGCGGATAATACGTCAGCGCGTGCAGTGCGTGATGCGTGCGGAAAACAATCTTCCACGGATACACCATCGCGGCCGCCGGACCTTTGCGCGTCTCCATCCATGAGGAATGGTCAAACACATCACCCGGCCGGCCGCTCATGCCCGTCTTGGTGATGCGCCACGCCTCCGCCGCGCTGCGCGGGATCGACCGCGCCGTGGCTTCGAGGATTTGAGGAATGGCTGTGGGATGGCGCATCATCTGCAAGCCAATTTCCGCGCCGGCGCTCAACGCATTGCTGCGGAAAATCTTTTCCGCCGTCGTCAACCCGCTCAGCACGTTTGCGTACCAGAACTCGCGCGCCGACTCCCACCATTCAAATCCGCGTTTCGTCGCCAGCCAATTCTGGAGATCCTGCGTGGCCGTGGCCCGCTGCACGCTGTCACGCGGCAGCCCGTCCACCGCCTTGGCCCGGCGCAACACTTCCTTTTCCGTCGCCGCGTCAAACACCGGGATATTGTTCCGCTTGCGCCATTTCGCCACCTGATCTGAATAAACCTTTTCCAGCTTCCGCGCCGCCGCGTCCGCCTTGCCCGCTTCCGCCAGGCCCTTCGACTTCAGATAGTCCGCCAGCGATCCGCCCGGCGGATTGGCGAAGAACTCCCGGATCGCCTGCGCCAGCTTGGGATGCGTCGGCTCCAGTTCCTTGGCAATGCGCGCCGCGATGGCCTTGGTGATGCCATGCGGGGAAACCTCCACCGTGCCCTGGGGCAACCCCGCCGCTTGCTCCACCCGTCGGGCCGCCACCTTGCCCACCAGATCCCGGAAATCCTTTAGCCAGGCCGCCGGCGAAAAGTTCTCGTACAAGAGCTGGTGCTTCTGCAAAGCCTGCGCGATGTCCGTGGACTGTTCCCGGTAACGGTTCAGTAAATCAATCTGGCGCTGCGCCAGCGCGTCGGCCTTGGCCGTGTCGCCCGCGCGCTCCGCCAGTTTCTGTTCCTCCGCCAGCCGCCGGGCAACGTGTGCCAGTAGCGCCACCTCGATGCCGCCGGGAGCATCCTTAAATTTCCCGTTCAACATGTCCTGCGCCATCGCGTCCGCTGTGGCGTAATTCTTGCCGATCGCCAGCGCCTGATCCTTCGCGTCCATGTCCGTCAGCTTCTGATAGACCGGGTTGATTTTCTCGCGCACTCCTTGGTCTATCGCTGTGTCCGATACAATTTTCAACCCTCGCGCCGATAATCCTAGTTCTGATTTCGGATCATTGATCGTTTTCCAAATCGTATCAAGATGCGGTTTCACCGCCTCACCAAGATGCGAAACCATTTCAGCCGACCACTTGGCAAAATCACGGATGCCACGGGCATAAACCAGCACACCCTTTACCATGTAAGCCGCCAGCACATCCGTGCCGGCGTGAGTTCCGCCGCCACGCAATACCTCGTCCGACCACTTCTCTACCTTGGCCAGCACACCACCTAGACCACCCGCGGCCGGCGATTTCAAACTACCCTCATCAATATGCACCTTGCCCGTGGCGGGAATGTTTTGCCGTCCATACGCGCCAGCTAGTTCCACATGGCCGGGCCGACCCGTTTCCGCATCCGTCGCGTGGCCGGTCACTTCCATCTCGTGGCCGTTCACCTTGAAGCGGTCGCCGATGAAAAGCTGGCTGGCCGGTACCGGTTCACTGCCCGCCCGCCCCGGTTTGTTGGTCCGTTGGAATTGTTGCGTGCGCGCCTCCTCCTGCACCAGCGCCCGTGCCTGGCCATCCAGCGCATCCCCCGTGCCTTCCCGTCGGTTATGCGCCGCAATCATTTCCTGCGCCAGTTGGTCCGGCGTCCAATCCGCGTATTTTGGGTTCTCCGCCACCAATCCTTTTAACACTTCATCCGCCGGGGTGCCAGCGGTGGCGCTCACACGGTCATCAAACCGGCCGGTGGCGGCCGTGGGCCGGCCTTTCGGCATCGTCTCGCCGCGGGCATCCTCCACGACCGTGCCAAAATGCTCCGGGTCAAACTGCACCGGCCCCTTGGCGATCGGCTGCACCTCGTCCAGAATGTCCGGGGCGGCATCGCCGCGCAGCTGCTTGGCGGCGGCCTTCACGTCCTCATCCGGCACGTCCACGGGTATCAGGGGAATTTGATCTGCCGGTGTCGGAGTAGTCTCCAACACCGGCGAAGGTCCCGGCGGCTCAACCTCCGGAGTGGGTTCCGGCGGCCGCTGGCTGGGCAACGTGTCTTCCGCCCCGGACGCGCTGGCTGCTTTCGCCGCCGCCCGCTGGCGCCCGATCTGCGCCGCCGCGAGCGGCCGGTGAATGTCATCCATCACCGATTGCAACAGCGTCAAGTCGGATTTCAGGTTTGGATTAGCCGGGGCGTCCGGCTGTTTGGACGACGTGGTGCCCAGTTCCGATTCTAGATTATCCGCCTCGCTCGGACCGCGCAGTTTGTTCACCAGCTTGCCTGCCGCCGTGTCCGCCAGCGTCGTGCGTTCGCCCGTTGCTCCCAGGATAAACATGGAGCCCACATTCCCCGCCGCCTCGATGATCGCGTCTTTGCGCTGGTCCTCCGGCAGCTGCAGAATGCTCTGGACTTGATCCGCGCCGATGGCCCCCGCCGCGCCGGCCGCCCCGCCGATCCGGTTCCAGATGGCCAGTGCCGCGTCCTTCGTCACCCCCGCCTTGCTGGCGATCGCTTCCGTGATGGCACCGGTATATTTGCCCAGCACCGGCAGCGCCGCCGCCACCGCCGCCTGCTTCACATCAAACCCGTCCGGCGTCATACCAAAGCTGGCCGCGCCCGCCACCGGGTTCAACGCCGTCAGCGCCAGGTTGGGAGCGGTCTTCACCAGACCCTGCACGCCGGCATTGATCACGCGCAAAGGGGTTGGCAATGCCTTGGCCTCGGCATCCATCGGGAGATCTTTTCCGTTCCACGCCGCCGCCGTGTTGCGAAATTTGGGGGCACCCGTGTTGATCGGCAGCGTGCCCACGTCAGCCAGCACACCCCGCGTCACATTCCCCGCTGTGTTCAACTGTCGGCCAATCGGCTCCGTTAAATCCGATAGCTCCTCGCCCAAACCCTGATCGGGGGAGATCTTGGTATTCTTTCCGCCGTAATTAAAACCACCGGGCGCGTTCGGATCATTGCTGGGGCGCTGCACGGCTGGCGGCGCGGGGCGCTGGCTTGGCATTAAGTCGTCACCAGCGTTACCCGTCGCCGCGCCGCGCTGGCTTGGTAACACATCATCCTCCGCCGGTGCCGCGGTCCGCTGACTCGGCATTACGTCATCGAGGATCGGCATAAATCAGGGAAGATATTGGTCGCTGGCACCCTTGCCGTAAGTGGATTCAAATTGGGCGATGCGTTGCGGCGTCGGCTTTTGCATCAGCCATTTCACATCGTCAGGATTCACCGCCGCAGCGGCGGGCGCGGTGGTTTGTTTCTTCTCGGGCGCACCACCCGGCGCGGCACCGTTGCCCTGCCAGATTGGTTTCAATGTGGACTGCTGAACCTTCAAGTCATCCATTTCCTTGTTAAGGGCATCCGGATCATAGATGCCATTATATTGGGGATCTTGGGCCATTTTCAACTGTGTGGAGATTTCACCCATGCGGGCTCCGTTCTTGTTGTAGGTTTGCAACGCCTCACCTGGCTTGATCGTCTGTCCGCTCGCCGACACCCACCGTTTGCCGTCATAGTAAAATCCATTGGCTTGCATTGGGCCGGCCGTAGTTGGATCCACCACTACCTGCGATTCGTTCGGCCCCGTCACAATCCGTTTGTATCCCACTGGCATCGGGCTTTGCACGTCACCTGTAGAGAAGAACGGTTTCTTTGTTGCCTCCGGATCACTGAAATAACTCTGAACCGATTTGTATATTTGCGAGGCAAGTCGCGGGCTGTTGGCGGTATTGGCCGCGCCGGCGTGGATATTTAATTTCTGCAATGGTGTCAGATTTGCTGCCGCCGCCACATAGGGAGAATCTGCTGGCAATGGCTTGCCATCATCACCAGTCCCACCATTCACATATTGATCCAACTTCTTCAACATAGATGAAGAGTCCTGATCGTCCATCGCCTGTTGCTGGCGTTCTTGCGCTATCGCATTGAATTGGTTTGCCCGGGCAAGTTGTTCTTGAATCTGCGCCTGTGCCTGATCATATCCCTGTTTGCGAATGTAGCCAGTGGTCGCCGCGATCTTATCCTGCGCGCTGAGGTTGCTGAACTGGCTTGGGCTTTGAAATCCCATGCGCTGCACCAGGTCCGGGTTCGCCTTCACCATCATGTCCGCCACGCGGGCGTTCTGGTTGATCTTATCCCAGGCATCAATGCTGGCGTTCACCGCGTTGGGTACCGCCACCGCGCCTTGGTTTGCCGCCTCAAAATTAAAGTCTCCCATAAATGTCCTTTCAAAAGAAGCTGCCAGCCGATGTTGCCGAGGTCACCGGCGTTAGCATGGATTGCGCCACCCCGGCCGTGGTGGCCGCGCTCGGTTGCGAGTTGAAATAATTTCCCAGGGCACTGTTCAGCGGACCCAGGCTTTGCATCACGCTGCCCAATCCCGCCTGCTGGCTGAGGTACTGTGCGTTCTGCGCGCCCACCTGCGCCGAGTAACCCTGCATCTGCGCCGCCGTCAGGCCGTTGTTCACCAGTGCGCCCGTCGCCGCCACGGCGCTCGGCTGGTTGGTCGAGTAGGGCATGGTCGGCGTCTGCACCCCGCCGCTCGTCCGGCTCAACACCTGCTGGAAGGGATCGCCAAAATAGCCTTGGTTCGCCCCCGCCTGCGTGTCCGCCAGTTGGATGTTCTGCACCTGCCGGGCGTTGCGCGTGGCTTCCTGGTAATAGGCTTCCATGGCCGCGTCCGCCGTGCCGCCGGCCGTGCCGCGCGCCGCCTCGGCGCTCCGGTAATTTTGCTGGAGCTGCATTTGGGTGAAGGGGTCCAGCGCGCCGTTGGTGTTCAGCCGTTCCTGCACCTGCGCGTTCGCTCCAGTCAGCAATGCCGTGGCCTGCGGATCGTAATTCGCAATCGCCGAATATGCCGCCGGACCCAGATTGGCCACATTGGCAATGTCATTGCTGCGTTGTTGGGTTTGCAGGCCCAGCAGCTGCGGCTGGGCCGCCGCCGCGGTGGCGATGCTCCCCGGCGCCGCTGGCGCGTTGATGGTGAAATACTGGCCCGCAGTGCGTTGCACCGCGCCGGCTGGCACCGGATTGGACGCGTTGAACGACGAGGCCGGCCCCAGATAATTACCCTGCGCATCGTAGTAGCCCGTCTGGTTGGCGTAGCCCGACGAGCTGGCCGCCGGCGATCCGAACAGATTCTGCCACGCGATCGTGGAGTTCAGCGCGGCAAACTTCGGGTTGAACGTCGCCTGGCTGGCGTAGCTCGCCGGCGTCGCGGCAATCTGGGCATTGATCTGCTGGCTAACCTGCGTTCCCGCATTCGGCTGTTGTGGTGTCGGCGGCGCAAACGCGCCGGCCGCGCTGGCTCCGGCCAGGCCCAGCCCCGCCACGCCGATGGCAATTCCCGCTATGGCTGCTGACATAAATTTAATCCTTTTCGTTTGGCAAGTTCCACCGCCAGCGAATTGTTGGCGGCCAGCACCTGCTCATAGTTCACCGTGATCTCCTCGCCCGGCTGTCCGCCGTGCGCTCCGGCAATGTCCCGCGTGGCGATCATCACCAGCTCCCAGCCCGGCGGATTATTCTGCGCGGACACAATCTTCGCATTCGGGTTTTCCGCGTGGTTCGTGTAGCGTCCCGGCGGCGTGCGCTGGCCGTTGATCCGCGCTGGGCCAATCACCTCGCCCGCCGCGATCGGCGCGGTCGCCAGCAACCCCTGCCCCTCGATGGCGGATTCACCCACGCGGAATTTCCAACTGCCCGGCGGCAGCGGCATCTGGTCCGCCATGTTTTCGGAGATGCGCCGCACATCCTCCGCCGGCAGCTCGTGATATTGCAGGAACGCCGCAAAGCTTTCCCGGTCGCCCTGACGCGCCAGCCGTTCCATGGCCAGCCGCTGGGCCCGGTCCGCCACCCACACCCGCGAAAGATCGAGGAAATGATTCTCGATCGCCTCCACGTCGGTTAGCTCCGTGGCCCAGACATTTTGCCAAATGACCGTCTCGTGGATGTAGGCGATCTTCTGGCCCGGCTGGCTCACAAAGGTCTGCGGCGCCTTCAGCTCGGTCACGGTGCCGTCCTGATTGAGGAGGCTCAGCCGCCCGGTTAGCATGATGTTCAGGTCCGCAAACCGGTGATGATGGCCCAGCACCAGCGTCCCGGCCGGCATCGTGAGTTCGCGGATGCAGATGCCCGGCGCGAAGTGGTGCCGCAGCGGCATCGCCACCTGCGGCCGCGCCAGCATCCAGTCGGCCGCGCGCTCCAGCCCCGCCGGGGTTAGATCCAGGCGTCTGGACGGGATGGTTTCAACTGTTTGCATGTTAGAGCGAGGCGTAGACCAACAGCTTGGCGCTCCCGGAGGAGAGCCACGCCGCGATATCCTGCACCCCCGAGTACGTCGCGTTCCCCGACCGCGGCAGCAGGTAGCAATTCGCCGACGGGGTGCGGGTCACGTTGATATTGGTCGCGTCCACCGCCACATCAAAGACCGGGCGCGGGGCGTTATCCGTCAGGTTGGCGATGTCAATGAGATCCCCCACCGCCACCCCCATGTTGGCGCTGGTCACGCCCGCCACCACCGCCGTCACCAGTTGCAGGAAGACTTTGTATTTCGTCGGGGCCACCCCAAAGCCGTGGGCGAACTGGGCCAGGCCGCTCACCACCGTGGTCATCGGGGCCGGCACGGCCGTCAGCGCGCTCACGTAGCTCCACGTCGCGCTGAGCTGGCTGATCACCATGAACCGTGTGTTCGCCAGGTCATAGACGCATTCCAAAATCTGACCGGCCGTGATCACCCCGGCCGCCAGCGCCGCGCCCGTCGGGCCGACCAAGGCCGGCGTGCCCAGCCCGTTCACCGCCAGCGTCACCGCGCCCGTGTTCGCGCTGGCCGCCTTGAACCGCACCACCATGCCGTCGTAGAGCGCCGTGAAAGCCGCCGCGCCCGAGCTGTCCAGCGGCGCGATCGTGATGGCATTGGCCGTGCCCGCCGCCGTGGCGTACTGCTGGCAATCGCCGCGCAGCTTTTCCGCCGCCTGATAGCTGGTCAGGTATTTCAACGGCACCGCCAGGCTCACCACTTGAAATTCCGTGCCGTCATACACCGCCTCCACCACGGCATTCGCCGGCAGATCACCCGCCACCAGGGCCGCCGCGCTGATGTTGTAGAGGTTCACCACCCCGCGCCCGTCCAGGTTCAGCGTCACCGCGCCGGTATTGGCCGCGCCGGCGGTTTTGAAGCGGATCAATTCGCCGCTCACATAGGCGCCGCTGCTCACCGGCGTCGTCGCCAGCGTCAGGGCATTGGCCGTGCCGCCGGCCACCCCGCCCCAGCGCTGGGTGCCATCGCGCTGGCTTTGCAGCAACAGTCCGCTTAGTGCCACGCTCAGGGGCGGCGCCGTGTCCGGGTTGGTGCTATCGCCCAGCAGCACGCGGTCCGCGGCCAGGGGCAATACATTGCCGGCGCGGGTGGAGACATCGCTTTGGTCAATCACCGCGCCATTCGTCAGCGTGCCGGCGGCCACCAGCGCATCGAGGTTGGCCGCCGTCACCACGTTCGTGGGCGAGTTCGTCGTATAATTTGTTCCGCCAGCAAGTTGTTGCATAAATTTGTTTCTTTCTATTGTTTCGGTTCTTGGCTCTGGCGTCTTGGTTCCGGGTTTACACTCCAGACCCCAGACGCCAAACCCCAGACCCCATTAGTATTGCCCTGTCTTCCGCACCTGCACCTCCAGCGCCCGGATCGTCGGCTGGCCGGCCGTGGTGTTGATCTCCAGCTCCACCTCCAGCGCCCGTTGAAACTGTCGCTTCGTCACCGCCAGATCTGCGGGCACCGTGGCGGCAAAGGGCACCACGGTTTCCACCGTGCCGCTCATCGGTTGCCCGCCGCCCTGGGGAATCCGCATCCGGGTGGTTAGTGTGCCGGCATCGCCCGCGTTCAGGGCCAGGCGCGCCTCACTCGCCCGGATGTTTCGCACATAGGCGATGGTCCCGTGCGGACTGCCCAGCATCCCTTCCCAGCGAAACGCCCGGCTCACCAGCCGGCCCGGCACCGGTTGGTTGGCGTAATTGCCGGCCGTCAAAGTCACCGGCAGCGTGAAGGGCAGCGTTATCCCGCCCAGCACCGTGCCCACCTCGTCCACCGCGCCCTCCTCGTACAAGGCCGGGCCAAAGATCGCGTCCACCACCCAGAGCCGGCGTTGCGCCCCGTAATCCGCGATCCGCAGCCAGTCGGCAAATAGCCCATCCGGCAAGGTGTCAATGCTTTCCCACATACCGAGCGGGTGGGCGCTGTCGCGGTTGTTCAGGTTCAGCACCGCAATCGTGTTGTTGCGCGTGGCGATCTTTTGCGCCCGGGCCAGTGCGCCCAGCGTCACCGGCGCATTCACCGGCACCGCGATCAGGAAGGTGTACGGATCCGCCACCGCCTGCACCGTCCACTGGCCGTTGAGGCCCCCGCCCACCAGGCCGGACAGGCTCACCGTATCGCCCGTGCGGAGATTGTGCGGCACGGCCGTCACCACCGTGGCCACCCCGCCGTAGGAGAGGAGGAAGGGCAGTGTGGCCGGCAGGGTCACCCCCACCGTCGTCTGGTTCACCACCGTCACATTCGCGATGGCCATCGGGTCGCCGGAAATGGGCAGCGCAAAATAGAGCCGATAGCCGTAGTGCGCGATGCACGCATTCTCGGCAAAATTCGCGCTCAGGTTATTCATCACCTGGTTGATCTCCACACTCAGCGGCCGGCCCAGCGGCACCAGCTCATTGTTCAGGTTCGGCTGGAAGGCAAAGATGCCGCTGTCCGTGATGAACCAGATCATGCCCGCCGCCTCCAGCATCGCCTCCTTGCCAATCGGCCCGGCCTCGTTGGTGAGCAGGCGCAGAAAACTGGCGTTGGTCGCGCCCGTGTAGCCGGTGCTGGCCAGGCTCGGGTCGAAATAGCCCAGGAACCATTTCTTGCGGCTGCCGATCAGCACGTAATCGCCCTGGTACGCCATCAAGCCCACCAGATAATCGACGCCGCCCTGTTCAATTTGAAAGGTGTTCAGGGCGTTCCACGTTTCAAAGTCCAGGAAATTGCTGGCGCGGATCGTCTGTAGATCCGTGGCCGTCGCCAGCCGGTTCAGGTAAAACAGGCCAAAGAGCGCCGGCGGGATATTCCCATCCGTCACCACGTTCGCGCCGTTGAAGACCATCACCGTCTGGCCCGTCCCATGGAAAATGAAGAGCGCCGGCAGCGTGCCGCCGGAGCCGATGCCCGCCTGCACCGCGTCCACCGGATCCGCCGGGCTGATCTGTTGCCCCGCCGGAAAGCCGTATTTCGTGGCCACCTGCGTGGGCACGTCGAAGATGAACAGGGCCGCGGCCGTGATCAACGCCAGTTGATCCGCCCCGCCCACCGGCTTATAGACCGTGGCAAACAGGATCGGCCCCACGTTGAGGCCCGGGGGAAATTGCCGGGCCAGCCCGCCGCGCACCGTCACCCCGTTCGCGTCGAAGCGCAGGTTCTCGCTCACCTGCACCGCGCCGGCCGGGAGCGTGGCCGGGTCGCTCTTCATGTCGAGGCGTTCAAACTGCACATCGCCGAACACCTCCAGCGTGTCGTCCGTCGGCCCGAATGTGCGGTAACGTTGCATGGCGTCAAGGCGTCTGGACGGTGGCTTTCGCCCAGCGGTTCATGGTGGCAAAGTGGGCCAGATCCTGCGCCTGGATCAGGATCAGGTTTGAAACGCACGTGGTGCACACGCCTTCACTCGGATTTAAGGGCGGCATAAACCGGTTGCCGTAGCGCGCAATCAAGGCGTTGTACCGCGCCAGCGCGTTCGGGGTGATGATGCCCACCGTCATATCATCCACATTCGTCCAGCCCAGAAACCCGCTATTCTGCTGCCCACCATCCCACGAAGCCGCCGGCGCCTCGATCACGCGCGGCGTCACCGTGGAACACGCTGCCACGAGGAGCGAGATGAGCAGCGCCAGCAAGGTGGCCGTAACGCAGTTACTCGGCGAGTTCGTTGCGGATTTCATTGGTGTTTTGGCTGGCAATGGCTTCGTTGGTTTTGGCCTGGGCGTTCACTTCATTCTGGGCGGTCTGGGCCGCCTTCACATCGGCGGCGTTCTTCACGGCCGACCGGCCGGTGATCCAGTTGAAAACGCTGGAGACCGCCCCGGCAATGGCAGTGATGGCACCCATAAGGTTAGGGCGTCGGCACCGGGATCGAGCCCAGCGCCTGTTGAATGCCGGCGGATAACCCGACGAGCGCCGGTCGCAAGTAGGGCGACACGTTGGCGATCTGCTGGCCTGTCACCTGCGCGTAAAAGATGGTGTAGAGATCCAGGCCATCGCCGATCGCGCTGGAGATCACCCCGGCGGTGTTGGTATTGGTGGCCGTTTTCAGGGCTGTTTCCAGGTTGGTTTGCAGGGCGGCGGGGTCATAGGTCTGGTTCGCCACCGCCGCGTCGATCACCCCGGCTGCGATCGCCAGATATTGCCGGCTGGACGGGTCGCGCTGGAGCAGGGCCTGCGCGCCGTACTTCGCGCCCAGCTGCACGGCCACGCCGGCCGCCGCCGGCTGCACTACGGTGCCACCCACGGTCAACACCCCGTTGGTGTCGGTGGTGGCCGTGGTCACGCCCAGATTCACGCTGGTGGATTTGCAGCCGGTGCCCAGCATCATCCCGGAGATCAGCAGCGCGCCGATGATCGCTTTCACCGCCCCGCCCGCAGATCCGGAGGGACCACTAGCCGCACTGCCAGGGGCCGCATTGTAACTATGGCTGGCGTAAAAGGAGACGATTGCCATCACCACACCGGCCGCCGATTCAATCACGTCCGGGGTGGTCACGAGCGTGGCCGCATTGGCCAGTCCATGCGTGGCCAGCGCCGCGCCGATTACTTTTGCAATGCCCGTCAACAGGGCCACGAGTTGATCTTTATTCATAGGTTTTGTTTTTGTATCTGCCAGTGCGGCTCGCACTAGTTTTGGTTTTGTTTGGTGGTTACGCTGATCATGTCGCCCAAGTGCTGGATCGCCAGCCTTTGCTCCACGTTATTCCGATCCACTTTATCGGATAAATCACGCTGGCCTTGGGCCAGCGTTTTGTTCCAGGTCGTCATCGCGTCCATGTCACCTTTGTGTGCGGCCTGGGTTTCGTAGCTTTCGGTGATGGCCTGCTTCAGGCCCGCCACGTTGGCGTCCGAATGGCCGGTCAGGTCCGACTTCACCGTGTCCAGCTTGGCGTTGAAGGCGTACGCGCCCAGGCCCAGCAGCACCGGGGTTAAAATCGTCACAAATAGATTGATGGTTTCTCGGTTCATAAAATGCCTTCATCCTTCATTTAATACATCCTCACCGGATAATAAATCGTGGTTGTTGCGACGGGCGGCGTATAAACTCCATTCGTCCAGTAGCTGCCAGTCCAGTTGAATAAGGTTGCTGTATTCGCTGCGATTGCAATCGGCGTCTTGGCTACAGTGTCCGATGGTATCAGGGTCATGGCACCGGAACCGCCTAAGTTGTCCACGATGATTTGCGCCCCTGCCGGTATCTGTGCGGCCTGCGAATCATCCAAGGTAAAGGTTGACCCGTTGTTGTTGCCCGAACTAGCAGAATGGCACAGCAATCGCCATCCACCATATCCGCCACCGCTGCCAAGGTGATTCCCTCCGTAGTAGAAAGCGTTCGTTGTCGTCGGAGAACCGTTCTGGCCATATGGAGTATAGTAGTTATTTGTCTGAACCAACGTCTGCGGCGTTCCGTTGTAGGTATCAACCGCTGAATACGTGCAGTTGAATTGATTGTTGGCGAATACCACATTTGAAGCCACCCCACCATATTGATAAATAATATTCTGGATGGTTGAAATCGTCGCGACGTTGTTTGAAATGTAAAGGTTCACCACACCGTTGTTCGTCGTTGCGGAGCCGCCATACTGGAAGATGTTCAGGTGCACTGAGCTACAGGTGATGGTATTACCAGAAATCCAGATATTGCTGTTCATCGTTGTGTTTCCAACGCCACCTGAATCGCTGATTAGAAACCCGGTTGTGGCACCTGAAAAATCAATTGTGTTGTTCACGATATGGACGTTCACGCCGGCTACTATCTGCAATCCATTGCCGTTGGTGAAAGAGCATATGTTGTTTGAGAACCAGGATGCCGGTTGAGTAGGTGAATCATTATCCCATGCCCACGCGTTAGCGGTGATATTGCTGAACAAGTTGTTGATGGTGTAGACCGAATTAGTGTAAAGCGCCATACGGTCTTCAGCTATCTGCCTTACATTAAGGACAGTATTGCCACTCCTAATACCGCCACCGTCCTGGTTCCAAGCCGTGGCCTGACCATCCACAAACGAACAGTTGAATACGTAGAAGTTCTTGTTCGTGTTTTGATCAATACTCTTGAGCATTTCGCCCTGCCAATGCTGAACGATGCAGTTGCTGAACGTGGTGGAGATTGGCCCAAGAGTCTTGTTGCCAAGGTCATAGTTCACAAAAGCAGAGTAGTGTTGGTCCCATCCGTAGCCGTCAACCTGGTTCACGCTGACATTCAATAGATTATAGATTCGGTTGGCGTTCGTAACCCCACCATCCAGTGTCAGGTTCTGGAAAATAATTGGTAGATTGTTTGTGATTGGCGACACAGTTTGGAACATGAATCCACGGACAAACTCTGTTCCACCTGGGTATGTTTCAAAGGTTATTGCGCCTTTGGAGAGCAACACGGTGTTCGTCCCACCGTTGAACGTCAGCCCGCCACGATTGAAAGGCAGAGACACGGCGCTATACCCGTCGCCGGCGTAGCTGTGGTTCGTTGTTCTCAAGAAGAACGTCCCGCTTGGGATGTTGATTGTCTGTGTCGGGACTGCTGACGCTGCAATCGCTGCTATAAACGCTGGCGTGTTGTCAGTCCCCATCGTGGCAAAGGTATTGGTGGTCGTCTGCTGCGGGAGGAATGAAACGTAGAGGTTCGTCGAGTTGACGATGTTCGTGATGTAGCCAATCGCGTCTAGGTAGTTTGTGACATAAATCCCATAAGAGTTGTTGCCAATGGTCTGCTTCCCGACACCCCAGACTTCGATGCACATACCCACAGTTGCGTTAGTATTCACCGTAGTGACCACCACGGAATTGCTAACCGTGTTGCAGTAGAACTGCACAGCATCGCCACTAGCGCCATAGTTCGTGACGTTAATCTGTGCCACCGCCTTCACCGTCAGGCAGAGCAGCAAAAGGAATGTGAGGGTGCGAATCATTGAGGCGTCGAATCAATGAACATCGAGGGCGCGGCGGAATTGGTGATGATGAGAACGTCACCAAAAGCATTAAGGGTAAAAGTAGTCGGTGGCAATGCGGCAGAAAGCATCGAGAATGTTTGAATGTAAGAGTTATTAACCCCATGCTGGATACCAGTCACAAGACCACCACCAACCGTAACACGCACACCATACGGGGCGGTGTTGGTGTAGTAGAATGTTCCAGTTGTAACCGTATAATTTGTTCCGCTGGCAAAAGTTTGCGGCCAGGTTCCATTCATGATTAAATCAGCGAAACATTGCTGAACCTGGTTTGCAATCGTCGTTACCGTTTGTCCTTGAATGTGAACCTGGCCGCCAAGCTGGCCACACAGTTCGTCGGTGTAGTATTTCCATTCAGGAATGACTTTTGAATTGGGGAAATTGGTGGCGCATTGAAGCAGCACGGCATTGTTTCCTCTATCATTGAATGGTGATTGCAATCCGTTGTGGTCAAGAATGTCCCAGACTTGCCGCCCACTGTTAAGATATTGATTGTAAAGCCATATATAATTTGCAAGCGACGCTGAACTTCCGCTGCCGTTGCGGGGCAGATCGCCGCAAACTTCTTGTTTTGGGAATGATTCGAACGGCAGCCATGTCAAGGCGGTGGGCTGGAAACTGTATGAGGTCGTTTGCCCGCCGCCGCCGATTCCAATTTTTAATCCAGTAACGGCATTGATCCCGCTCCCGCCTTGCGCCGCTTCTTGAATGAAAAACACATTGGGGTATTTAGTGTGCAATGCATACATCGTGGTGTTCGTGGTGTAACCTATTGAAGACGATAGGATGCTTGAGCCGTGCAGTGCGAGAGCTTCGTTTCCACGCTCCAATGAAGCAAGGGAAGCATAACTAGCTTGAACAATGTTGGAATTGTCTTGGACTGATTGATTAAATAACTGAAATCCAGAGAAGCTTTTTGCGTAAGCATTGGTTCCATAACCAGTTGAGTTAAACCCGCTGGTGTCGCCAAGCTCGTTTTTATTTGTGTTCCAACTGTTCATGCCGCCGCCAATAAACAGCTTGTTTACGGCCGACAAAGCCGAGCCGTAGTTTAAGCTATTCGTGTAGCTGGCGCCGAACACCCCTAAAATCGTTGGCTTAGAGTTGATATAAACAACAACATTTGAACCCTTGACCGATACGCAGTAGATTGTTTTGGTGATCGGTACGCTTTCAGTGGAGGCAAATTTATCGCCGAACATTTCGTAAAAGACGTTAGTGTTGCAAGTGTAGGCGCTGGCCCCGGTGTACTGATAGTTGGTTGACGAAGAACCCATGTAGACGTGATTATATGGACTTGCTTGAGAATAGCTGAACAGCACGTTTGAGTTGTCATTTGTTGATTGCAATCCGACATCCATCGGAAGAAATAACGAACCACTCCCTACCCCCGTGAAGGTGTGCAGCATTAAATAAGCAAGATTCGCATCCTCGTTCATCGCAAAACAGAAGGTGAAATTCGTCAGAGTTGGGGTGGGCATCGTGACGTAATTGGTCCACATATTCCAACTGCCGTCTTCGAATGTGTTGTATTGTTCATTAACGAACGTGAACGGATTTCCAAGAAAATCAGTGTGGTTTGTTGGGTTGAAGCGTGGCGATAAAGACCCAAAGACAACAAGGTTCGTCCAGCAATTCAGTTTTTTGAGCTGATTCACAGACACCTTTAACTTCTTGCCAACAGTTTCATCCTGAATGTTCAGGTTGCGAATTGCCGCCAGCGCGTTCGTATCGTTCAGCCAGTCAATCTGATTCGTCGTCACCACCCCGGACGCGGTGAGGATGCCGGTCACGGTGTTTGTCAGTTGTTGCGCGGATAGCAGGTTCGGCGCGGCGATGGGCAATCCTGACGTATTTGTGCCGGATATATTCGCCCAGTTGGTGCCGGTGGCCGCCCCCGTCCACCCCGTCAGCGTCTTGGGCGTCACATACAGGTACGGCTCAGTGCCCGTGTTCACCTGCGCCTGCGTTGCCGGCGCCGGCGGATAGCCGTAGGCGAGGAGGGCGGTTAACAGATAGAAGATCGCAAAATACGTTGTTTTCATAAATTTCAGGTTTCAAATTTCAGGTTTCAGGTCTGCCATTGGAGCCGGTTCACCTGCTGCTGCTGCCGCTGCAGCTTGTCCGCCTCCAGCTCCAGGAGCTGCTGCGCCAGGCCTTCCATGGCGGCGGCCTTGTCCGCCTGGCCGTCGCTTGTCAGCCAGTCCGCGTAGCCGCCCTGCACCAGGTATTCGCGGAAGATGTAGGGCAGCGCCACCACCACCCATTTGCTCGGGGCCGTTGTCGGTGATTGCCCGGCGGTCGTCGTGGCGCTGCACGTCCAAAAGTTCCCGTTCCCCTGCGCGTCCACAAAATAGATTTGCTGTCCAGACGCATAGACGAGCGTGGCGTCCCAGGCCGCCCCCGTCAGCGTCGGCCGTTGCAGCCGGTAAAAGAGCCACACGTGGGCCGGCACATGGCGCAGCGTGGTAAAGGCAAACCCGTCGCTCGTCACCGTGTACGGTGTTTTGCACGTCTTCGTGGTCACGCGCGGGTCCCGGTCCCAGGCGCTAAAGACTTCGCCCAGCGGCGTCAGGGCGTTCCCGTTCACGTCATATTGCTGGTAGGCCACCGTGCGTTGGAAGGGGGTAAGCAGGCCCCACACCCCGGCGGCCGGCGGCGCGGTGTAGGCCTGGAGGGTGGCTGAGGTCGTGCCGGCGCCGGTCAGCGTCAGATTGCCCGCCACGCCGGTAAAAGTCACCGGCACGCCGTTCGTCAAGTTTATGGTCGGGCCACCTGGCAGGCTGTAAGCCTGCTCATTGGGGCCGGGCGTCAGCAAATAGACCGTGCCAGCCGAGATCGGTTGCGTCCAGGTATTGGCCACATAGTTGCCCGGTATCGGGTAGGGCATCTGGTTTCCCCCCAGCGTCCCCGTGCTGCTGAGGCACTGGTAATACAGGTTATCCACCGGGTTCAGCACCACGTCACCCAAATTGTAATTGGTCCCCGCCACGTAGGGTTCGGCCTGGTACTGCGCCTGGCAGGGCGCCCAGTAGGCCGTGTTCACCACGCCGCCGGTCGTGGGCGGCTGGCCCGTGCTGGCTTGCAAGGCTTGCAGGTAGGTCAGGGTGGGGATGTCCAGCACCTCCGCGCCGGCGGCGTAGGCGGTGGCCGCGTTCCACGGGGCCCGGAAGGACCGCTGCTCATAGCGGCACACATCCGGCCATGTGTGCGCCTCCCAGGCCACGCGCAGCCGGCGGTCGTGCATCGTTCGCAGCAGCGCAAATTCCGGTTGCGTCGGGTCAAACCCCGCCAGCGGTATTCCCGCCAGCGCCAGGCTCCCCTGCAACACATCACTGTAATTTACCGTTCGCATGTCCGGACCTTGAAACTTGAATCTTGAATCTTCTCACTTTTCTGTAATCCGATAGGCCGCTTGCTCGCGCTCGATGTCTGGTAACCAACAAAAATTTCCTTCGTGCCGCGCGATCGCACCGCAATCTCCGGGTTCCGCTTCACCAGAAATTTTAAGAGATCCGCATCTTGCAAATAATGTTTGCCGTAGCACTCGCGCCAGAAGGCGTCAAAGACCGGGTCAATCATCAGGGAACGCCCGCCAAATCCATCCTTGGCCAGCGGCCGGTTGAGGTGATTGATGCAGGCCACGCGCCGTTGCCGGGCGGCCGCGTCCAGCAGCACCTGCTCGTAGGAGCCGCGCAGCAGCTTGTCCACCGTCGTCGCCGTGGCCAGGTCTAGTTTGGAGAAATCAACTTCCATCGCAGTTTCCGCTTTTGCTGGGTGAAACCCGTGCACCGGAGGAACACCGGTGCACGGGAACCCAATCCACCAACTCACACCACTACTTCACCAGAGCCAGATCCGAGATCGGCTCGATGTTGCAGTAGATTTCAATCTGCCCGGCGTTCAGGCTGGCGATCGTCTGGCCCACAATCGTGGCCGTGGCCAGCATGTTGAACGCCGCGTTTTCCAAGTAGCTCGCGCTTGTGGTCTGCGTGTAGGCCACCGTCTTGCAATCAATGGATTGCAGGAACCGCGTGGCGCTGCCCGCATCGCCAATCGTCAGGCCCAGGCTGGTGATCGCCCCGCCGCTGCTGGTGAACGCCGTCACCACGTTGGCGATCATGTTGCTGATCCGGATGCCCGCCGGCAGCGTGTTCGTCGTGCCGCCGGTCAGGGCCGTCGGGTAGTTCACGTTCGTGGCTACCGGCGTGATCGGCTCGATGCTCTGGCCCGTGCCGCTGGTCCACGCCGCGCTGAAGGGCACATTGTTGGCGTTCGCCAACCCGGTGCCGTTCAGGTCCGTGAAATCCAGGATGATTTTCGTGTTCACGTTCAAACGCGCCTGCGTTTCCAAAGGAAGAGGAATAATTTTCATGTTTGGTCTTTCGTTAAAATTTCGTTGGTTAGTTTTAGTCCGTCCCCTCTCCCTTATGAGGGGAGAGGGTCAGGGTGAGGGGTTAGGCGTCGGAGGGCGCAATTTTTATTTCACCGATCGGGTTCCAGCAAAGGAACATGCAGATCGCGTCAATCGCGGCCTTGTAACCGCCGCCCTTGAACTCCGGTTTGTAGACCGTCGGCTTCTGGTTCCAGAGCCAGGCCCAGCGTTCCGTGTTCAGGAAATAGCCGCGCCATTGGGCTTTGGTCACCGAGCCGCCGAAGTTTTCGTGGGCGTTCCAGCGGGTCAGGTGCAATTCCACCTTGCCCCAGTCGGAGTCGTACACGTCCACCATGTTGCCCAGCACCGTGGCCTCCTCGCCGCGCGTGATGATGCGCGCCGTGGCCTGCGTGTTCAGCGAGGTCGGGATGTAGAACTGGAACACTCCGAACTGCTTTTTGAGCTTCGATCCGACAAAGCCCACCTTCATGCCGCTGTTGCCCGTGGCCAGCCACGCGCTTTCCAGCGCCGTTTTCACGGCGTCCTCGGTCAGGTTCGCCTTCACGTCGGAGTAGATCTGGGCCGCCGCCGGCAAGATCGTCGCATCCACCGCCGTGTCCGCGTCCGCCGTGGCTGTGGCACTGATCCACGCACCGGCGCCCCGGAACTTGTGGCCAATCACCCCGTCCCCCGCGTCGGCCACCGCCGATTGGTCGGAGCCCGCCGCCGCTTCCATTTCGCGGGCCATCTCCGTCATCTTCTTCGGGATTTCATGGGCCAGCTCGTCCGTGAGTCCGGCGGTGTCCGCCACGTCCTCCGCCAGTTTGGAAACGGCGGCCGTCTGCACGAACCATTGCACGCGGGCCGTCAGTTCCTTGCGGTTCTGGCCGGCGCTCTTGAACGTGTCCCAATCCTTGCCGTCCGGCCAGGCGTTGCCCTGCGGCGCGGAATAGGTGTCGGATTGGTAGTGTTTCACCACGTTGACGGGTTTCGGCCCTTTGGGCAGCACCCGGAGCAGGGGGGTTTCATGCTCGTCCGCCAGGGTGATGTAATTCGCCCAGTCGGTTTTCTTACCCACTACATTTTTTTCAAGTAACATTTGATTTTCTTTCTGCGGCGCTTTTCCCTGTTGGGTCCAGGCACCGCCTGGTTTCTTGAAATCCCAATTTGCCTAAGTGGCCATCAAGGCCGCTCGGGCGAGTTCCGTGGCGGTCTGCCGGTTCGGAGTTTTGTTGAACGTCTGCCGGGCGGCGTCATCCTTGCGGATCACGGTTTTGCCGGGGGCGGCGCTGCCGCCGGTCGGCGTTTTCGGCGGGGGCGTCTTCACGGGGGCGGTCTTGGCGGCGGCGCCTTTGGGCGGGAACGCCTTGACGATCGCGGGGAGCGCGGCGGCCAGGGCGTCGCCTTCGTGGCCGGCGGCGTTGAGCGCCTCCAGCACCTTCAGGCCCACCACCCAGGTGCCCAGCGCCGCCTTGTGCGCCGGGATCCGTGAGCGCAGCTCGGGCATGAAGCCCAAAACCTCCTGCGCCTTCTGGAACTCCGCCGTGTCCTTCTGGTTCAGCCAGGGGAACCGCGCCTGGGCGATCGGCTCATGGGCCGCCTCCTGCTGGCGGAACGTCTTCACCTGTTCCTGGAGCTTCGGCAGCTCCTGGGTCAGGAAGGCGTTCGTCTGCCGGAGCTCGCGTTTCAGCCCCTTGGCATCCAGGTGTCTGGACTCCATGAAGCGTTCCACGCGCCCGCGCTCCTCCTCCGTGGCGGATTCGTCGAGATAATTCTCGATCTCCGCCACCATCCGTTGCGCGGTTGTCGCCATCGTCGCCACCGTCTTCTCGTCGGGCAACGTCTGCGGCACCGGGTGCACCGGGCGGTTCGGGTCCGCCTTCAGGGCCTCGGCTTCCGCCGTGACCGCCTTGAGCTTCGCCTCCGCCTGGTCGGCGCGGGTTTTCTCCGCCTCGCGCGCCGCCGTCAGTTTGCCGATCCGTTTGCCCATCACCGCCTGCAAGGCCGGGGGCAGCGGTCCGCCGGCTTCCTCCCATTTGTCCAGCTCGCTTTGCAGCTCCGCCGGCACCTGGGTTTCGTCCGCGTGACCCTCCTCCGCTTCGCCTTCTTCGCCTTCGCCCTCCACCTTTTCCTCGCCTTCAGCCTGGTGGCCGTCCGCAAGGACTTCAGGTTTCTCCTCGCCGTGTTCAACTTCCTTGCCAGCTTCTTCCTCGTCGGATTCACCAGCAGCCGGGATTTCTTTGGCTGGGGGTGTCTCCGGTTTTGCTTCCGGTTCGGCAAACTCGCTTTTGAGCAAGTCCGCCATGCCGGCCGCGGATAAAGTGATCTGCGTTTTCTCAGCGGTTGGTTCTCCGGCCTTCCCCGCAGCGGCCGACTCTTTTTTGTTTTTCGGAATTTCCATGATCGTCACATGTTTAGTCAGTCAAAGTTTTAGGCCGTGACCGTGCGGCGCGCCATGTGATGTCAATACGGTGAAACCCGTAGTGAAGGGAAGAGGGCACCCCGCCCGTTAAGCCACAAAAGCCGACTTTAAGCCACTTTGGTATTCGGAGGGACGAGTTCCACGAGTCCCAAATCAAAAGGGCGACGAGGCCCCATTGCCTCGCCGCCCGCCGTTCCGTTGCTTCGATGTGACCGCCGTAGCGGTGCGTTTAATAAGTGGGGTGCAGCGTCACGCTGCTCTGCTATCTGCCATCTCCTTTTTGAAGCTTCCTGGCCTCCAGATTCGCCTGGAGTCGCAGATCGCGGAGCGCCAGCGCAAAGTCGAGGGCGGACGCGGCGCGGCCGGCGTTGTAATGCCGCTGGGCATCGCCCAGTTCCGGCCGCAACGCCGCCTCCTGTTCATTGCCGGCCTGTTCGTCGGCGTAGGAGAGGAGCGTTTTCCAGACCGGGTTCGAGTCGCCGATTCCCGCCAGCGCCAGCAACCGTTCGAGGTTCACGCGCTGCTGTTCCACCTCCGTCAAAATGCGCGGCGTTTGAAAGTAACGTTGATTGCTAGGGCGGAGCTGCTGCTCCGCCGGTTTGCGTGCCCAAAATTTCAGGTTCATAATTAAAAACTTAAAATTCAAAATTAAAAACTACTGTCCCTGCCCCGGCCCCGGCTGCCCGGGTCCCGCCCCAGATCCCGGACCCGGGATGCCAGACGCCACTGGCCGCACGCCCAGTCGTCCGACCTGTTTGTTCTGCTGCTGGTCCACGCCCATCTGGAGATTCTTGGAGTAGTTCACGAGCAACGCCTTGAACCGATCATCCTGCTGCATCCACTGCTGGATTTTTGGATTGCTCTGCATCAGCGTCTGGAGGAACTGCAATTTCATCGGCGCAGTGGGATCGTTGCTCGCGTCCGCGTAATTCGGTTCAAAGCCCAGCATCGCGTTCGCCACATTCTTTTGAACTTCATCAAAAGTTTTCTGGCTGGCCGTTTTGTTGTCCTGGATGAAGTTCTGGGCCAGGCGCGGATCCACCGACCGCGTCAGGTAGGCCGTCACGCCGGCGCGGTCGAGGGTGCCCGTCACATCGCCCGGGAGGATCTTCTGGTTGATCATGTCCATCTTGGCCAGCAGGTAATCCGGGTTCAGATCCTTCAGGTCAAACTCCAGGCCGATCTGCACATCCTCCATCATCGTGAAGGGATCCAGGTTGGCCAGCGCCGTGTTGCCCGTCACCGCCACGATCAGTTGCGGGTTGAATTGCAGCGTCAGCGTGAACATCTGGAGCATCACCTCGCCCCAGAACGTGTAGAAATCGTCGCCCAGCTTTTCCTGGATGAGCGCCAGCAACGCCGGGTGCACCGCCTCGTCAAAGACGCCAAAGTAATTCGCCCGCTGCGCCTGGAGCAGCTTCACCAGCTCCAGCGCCAGCGTGGCCGGTGGCGCGTCCAGGTTGATGGCCCCGATGTCCTGCGCCCGGCTCAAGGGCACCTGCGCGCCCGGGCCGAGTTTGTAATCCACCCCGCCCAGTTTCGGCACCCGCACCGGCGGCAGCGTGTCCCAATCGGCGCGGTTAAAGAGCATGTCCCGCTGCTTCTTCTCCTCGTTCTGCCACGTCCCGGCAATCTCGCTCACGCTCCGGCTATCCGTCAGGGCCGGCCCCAGATTCTCGCGCTTGAGCTCCACAAAGGGGTATTGGCCGTGCGCGTAATTGATCAGCTCATGCTTCGCGTAAAACTCCCCCGGCTCCTGGCGCCCGCGCAACTTCGGATCATCAATCACGTGCGGGCTGAAAATGGTTTCGTAAACGCCCGTCACGCCGTCCTCATCCACTTTCTTCACGTAGGCATAGACCACTTCAATGAGCGGGTTATTCTCCTCCGTGATTTTCAGGTACGTCGTATTGCCCACCGTCTTCGTGCTGGGCCCGGTGAGGCTGGTGGCGCCCAGCGCACCCGCCCAGCTGGAGATGTTGCCCTTGGTCAGTTTCACCAGGTCAATCCAGTCCTCGTTCCAGCCGTCTGCACGTTTGGACTCCAGTTCCGCCTCCGTCATCCAGCGCCGCCAGAAGATCGCCCGGGCCTGTTGCAGCATCATCGTGCCCCGGGCCGCCAGCACCTCCTGGTAGGGTTTGCACACCCGCACCAGCGGATCATTCCGGCACACGTACGGCATCGGCACATCGCACTCGCCGGTCGCGCGCAGCTCCCGCACGTATTTCTTGGCCAGGGACAGTTTCAAATCCAGCAGCTTTTCATCGTCCAGCTCCTGCTCATAAAAGCCGCTGCCCGCCATCTGCTGCACCACGTACTGCCGGTACAGCGCCCGGAGAATCTCCGCGCTCGCTTCATCCTGCGTCGGGTCTCCGATCTGCGCCAGCAGTTGCTGGATCGGGCTTTGCCCGCCGCCGGTGGCGGGCGGTGGCACTGACGCAGTCAGCTGGGTCAGGCTCACCGTCACGCGCCGCTTGCCGATCTCCCGTTCCCAGCCGATGTAGGCGATGGCAAAGCCATATTCGCCGGCGTATTGGGCGGAGAGTTCCGCCTGGAGCCGTAAATTCTTACGGTACTTCGTGTGGACCATCCAATGGAGAAAATCAGAAACGCCGGCGGAGAGGGGGGCTTGATCCATGTTCACCGTCGTCGCCCGGAGTTCGGCCTTGCGGAAAGCGGCCGTCAGGAGCGCCACCATGAAATTCACCACGCCGTCCACTCCCGGCACCCGGGTATCGCTGGAGCCGTTCCAGGGCATGGCCTTCTTGCCTTCCTCCATCAGCTCATCCCACTTGCGGCCGTCGGGCGATTGCCCGGCCCAGATCATGCGGCGCGTCTCCTCGTTGAACGCCATGTCATAAAAGCCATTGGGCATCACGCCCGCCTGCTTGTATTCCGTCAGGAGCAGATCCACGTGCGCGTCCAGCGAATTGATTAAAATTTCAGAATCGTCTTTCATCGTATCGTTACTCGAAAGGTTTACCGGTGCCAAGTCCAGACCCCACCGCCCCGGTTAAGCCACAATGACCGACTTTAAGCCCTTTTAGTCACGCCACCCGCATCCAGCGCAATATGGCCTCCAGCCGGTAGCCGGGGTCGCTCCGCAACTTTTGCAACCCATCATACAGGTCCTCTTCATATGGTTCCTGCTCATCGTGAATTTGGCCGCCGTTGCGATAAGTGCAGTTCGGACAGATGCTGTAATACTTGACCCTGCATTTCCCACAGGTGTGCATTTTCACCGGAAGGTTCAAATGCGTTTCTTTTGTCAGCCATTCCACATCCCTATACTTTGTCAGCACCAGTCCCCAGCCGATTATCCAATTCCATTCCCTCTGCCCCATCTGTGTTTCATCTGTGTCCATCTGTGGCTTCATGTCACCCGTCACTCGCCACCTGTCACCAGCCGCTCCGGCTGCTCCGGGTTATCATTGCGCGCCACGATCTCCACGTCACTGAACGCCGCCGCGTACACTGGCGGCTGCTGGGTCTCGGGGTGGACCAGCTCCACCATTTCCGCCATCCAATTCAGTCCGGCCAGGTGGTGCAGGCTGCCCGGCGGCAACCCGGCCGCGTTGCCGGGCAGCGCGCGCACGAGGTAATACGCGCACGTCGGGTCAAACGCCCGGTGCAGGCGTTTCAGGCTGTCGCCCGGTTTGATCAATTTCCGTTTCGCCGGCCGGAGATTCCCCCCGCCCAGCCCGTTTAGTCTGTTGGTATCGCTCATGATTTTTTATTCCTCGATTTGTTGCTGCACATATTCGTTAGCTTCTTCGGACCACTTCAAAGCGATGATTTGCTTGTCCTGTTTCCGCAGCACGCCAATGGCGTGCATCCAATCCTCTTTGATGTCGAACTGCTTAAAATGCAGATTGTATAATGCGATGATGATGAATTTCTTGTTCATAATAATTGGGTCCAGCGTCACGCTGGTGTCTAAACCCACTGCTCAAACCCGATCAAATTGGCCACACTGCTCTTGAGGAATTTCCGGGCCTTCATTCCCGGCGGCCGGCTGCTCTCGATGCCTGAGACCAGCCCGATGGCCATCAGCGTGTTTTCGCTATAGCCCGTCCACCGGCAGACCGCCTTGACTTGCATGAAGGGCGCCTCCGCCTGGAACGTCTTCGTTTCGAGCAGATCCTCCCAGTGGAGGAGCTGGGCCAGTTGCTTCTTCTGGTAGCGCGCCGCGCTCGTGCCCGGCGGTTTGACTTTGATCAGCACCCCGCACTCCACGAATTTGCTGATCGTGCTTGGCGAAAAGCCCAGCGCCACCACATCCTTCTCCTGGAGCAAATGCGGCAGCGCCTTGAATTGTTCCTTCGTCATAGTGGCTTATTGAGTTGAGTTGCCATCGCTTCCAGTTTCCGTCTGGCCGCTTCAAAACCTCGATGGGTCACTGGCGTCACGTTCACCAGGAGGTCCTGTAAGGCCCGATTAAATTCCCCACGCGGTAGATCGTAAATCTCCCGGCGGAGGCGCTCCTCATTTTGCGCCTCAACGTGTTTCAGCAGGCTTTGAGGTGTTTGAGCCACCGCCAGTTCAGCTTCACTCGCGAACTGAACAGCGGAGATGTCCAGTGTTGTCAATAGCGTGCGTTTTCCCCAGCCGCCGCTTTCCCATTGATGTTTGAATTTTAGTGTCATGGTTTGGTTCCTTTCATATTTGGGTGCAGCGTCACGCTGCCTCAGAACCCTCCGCCCGGCCGTCCACGCGCCTGGACGGCATCAATGTGGGAGAGTTTGGCCAGCGCCATGTAGCGGAGCAGGTCGGCAAAATCCTTGCACGCCCCCTTCGCCCCGCCGCGCCCCGTGAAATTATCCATCGTCCACGCCACCTGCATCGCGTCCTCGCAGACGAACAGGCGCGGCGCATTCAGGATGGGCATCAGCGGCTGCTCCTGGTTCCAGTCCAGCAAATCGTTCACGGCGGAAAGCCCTTCGTCCTCGTTCACGCCGCTGGCCGGAATAAACTCCATGGGCGGACCGATCAACGTGCCCTTGCTGTCATATTGCGGCTCGTCAAACTCGTCAATGATGCACGTGCCCCCTTTTTCCGCCATGTGTTCGGAGGCCCCCGCGCGCGGGTCAATGTACCGCTCCGCAATCTCTTCTTGAACTTCCTCCGCCCCGCCCTTGGCTCGCTGCACCAGTTTGACGTGGTACGGATCCATCGCTTCCAACTTGAATCTTGAAACTTGAATCTTTTCCATCCCCAGAAACGTCTGCTTATACTTCACAATGCCCAGCCCCAGCCCTGCCTGTGCCGGGCCGATATCGCCGTCCCAGCCCGTCCGGTTGCTGTCATTCACCTCGCGTTCCGTGGGCACCGCCCATTCGCCAAAGGTCTGCGCGTCGGGCCAATCGCGGTAGATGTAGTAATTCGGCCGGTCGCCCGGCGTCACCCGCACCCAAAAGCTGGCCCAGTTGCGCGCCCCGGCCGGGTCGGTGAAGAAATAGTTCGTGCCGATCGTCGGGAGCTGGTGCCGCTTCACCATGTTCCACGGGCCGAATTTCGGGAAGGCCCGCGCCACCGTATCCCGCGCCATGCCATAGGCCACCCGCTCGATGATCTCGCTCGTCTTGCCGTCCAGCAATTCCTTCACTTCCTGGTAATACGTCCGGCCCGGTGCCGGCCCGAACTTGTTGAACTCCGTGAAGAAATAAATGGCCATCGCCTTCACGCCCGGAAACACGCATTCGCGGATGTACGGCATCTCGCCCTTGGGCACGTCCGGAAAATTCTGGCGCGGCAGCAGTTCCGCCGGCCGGCTCTCCACGCATACGGCCGCATTGCCCACCAGTTCCTTGATCGCCGGCGTGATGCCTTTCACCGGCGTGAACGGCCAGAGCAACCTGGCGCGGCGGAATTTCAAGCGGCGCGCGAACATCTTCAGCCACGCCAGCGGCATGCTTTCGTCCGCCACCGCTCCGATGTTCGGGGGCACCCAGCGGCCGGCCGCCTTCAGTTCGGCGGCCACCGTCGTGTACGTGTGCGCCGGCGCGCCAAATTCCCACCCTTCAAAATCGCCCGGATCCTGCCCGTACGTCAGGAAATGGATTTCGCTGCCGTTCGGCAGCACGATCTTCCGGTCCGTGAACCCGTTCGCCTGGCTGTAATTGATTTTGAAAACCGTGTCGCGTTTTCCATTGAGCTGGCCAAAGTGCGGCTGGAGGAATTGCCACGCCAGTTTCTGCACCGTGGCGATGCTCGCCGCCTCGCTCTCGCTCATCACCGGCAGCAGTGTTTTGGGAAACGTCACCGCGCACTGCACCCCCCGCTTGATCGCGTAGACAGATTTCGAGGCCCGGTTCCCCCCATAGATCCCCAGGATCGAGCAAGCCTCCGGCGTATAGCCTTCAGGTTTCAGGTTTCCGCTTTCAGGTTTCGCCTTAGCGACGAAGCTCCCCGCGAGGAGCTTGTCGCTATCGAGCCAGCAATCAAATTCCCAGCCCCACCACAGCGGATCTTCCTCCGCCAGGCGGATGCGTTGCTGGCGGCGGTTCAGCACCGCCACCAGCTCCGCCTTCCAATCCGCCGGCCGGGCTGCCATGAGCGCCCGCACCCATTCCACCGTCGGCAGTTTGAGCATGGGATGCGGCGCCACCTTCAGCGCCGCAAACAAGCCCGCCAGCTCCGGCTCCCCAAAGGTAGGGATGGCGCGCTGCGCCGTCCCGCCGCCGGCGCTTCCCGGTTCCCGGCCGGCGGCGTCCCCGCGTTCAGATGTCTGGACGGTGGCCATCACTGGTTAAATGGCAGCGTGGCCGGTCCTGGCAGATTACCGATCCGGAACCCGCACGCCCCGCGATGCCCGCCCCCGCCGTACTTCGCGGCGATCAGTGACAGGTCCAGATCCGTCCGGTGCTTTGCGTGGTACAGCGAGATGTCCCAATGCACGCCGGTCCAGTTGAATTTCAACAAAGCATCGTGTCCCGTCTCGGGGATATCCTTCGCCGCGAATTGCATTGATCCTTTCCCGGCCGAATTGAGCGCCAGGAATTTCAGCCCCGCGAACTCCACGAGGAAGCCCAGGTTTTCCACCTGCGCCTTATCCCGCTCGTTCACGTACTCCTGGAGCAACCGGCCGTTGTCCAGCAACGTATCCAGCAGCACGGTGGCCGATCTTGATCCGTGGCTGTCCAGCAGCAGCGTCCAATCGTGTTCCGTCAGTTTTCGGGATCGCAGCCCCAGTTGAAACGCGTCCACGTCCGGGTTGCGTTTGTCCCACACGTCGTACTCGCCCGCCAGCCGCACCGCCGGCGGTTCAATCACCACGCGGTCGGTGAAAAGCCCCTTTCCGGGCAACGCGAAGTTTTGCTGGTGGTACCCCTCCGTATAGGCAAACCACTGCCACGTCAATCGGCACGCCGCCACGCCGTCAATCCGGTAGCCGGGAATCGTCGTGGGGAATTTCTCAATGGCCGACTTGTGATGATCAATCCAAACGAGCTTGGACGAGTCATACGTGTCGCCCCCCAGGCATTCCGGCGAGAGATCTAGAACGTAGGTCGTCGCCTCCGGGTCGAAAGGAATTTTCGGCTGCCCGTAATCCCAGCCGATCAGTTCCGCCTCCGGCCGGAATTTCCGGGCAATCTCCCGGCAGAACAGCCCGTCAAAATCGGCGCTGTGGTGAATTACAATCGTTTTCATTTTGTTCCTATGGTTGTGTTGGTGTTGGTTACTTGAGCCCAAAGCTCACCGCACCCGCGGCCCGTTCCAGTTTCAGGCTCGGCACAAACGTCTGCGTGGCGGCGGTCGGCTGGCTGAACCGGCCCCGCTGCACCGTGGTGGACCGCACCAGGCAGCCATGCGGCAGCTCCAGCACTTCCGTTAACTGCCGTAGTCCCGTCTCTTCGTTCACCGTGTCGTGTGTTTTAATCCAGTCATTCATGTTATTTTCCTTCCTTTGCGCCTTCGCGCCTTTGTTGTTTATTTCGCTGCTTCAGCTCCTGCGCCGCCCCGTAGGCCTCGCGCAAGAGATCCCGCACGCGTTTCCAACTCGCCCGGTCCGGTTCCTGGCCCCGTTCCCGCCGGCCGTCTTGCAGTTCGATCAGCTTTTCCGCCGCGATCTGCGTCCGGCTGTAGCAGGTGTCGAACAGTTGCGAGTTGGTCACGCGCGCGCCCATGGGTTTTACTTCACCTTGGCTTTGATCTTCGCCCAGCGCGCCCTCTGCGCCGCCTTGATCCGCGCAATCGCGGTGGGGGAGAGTTTGGCCACCTTCAGCAGCTTTGGTTGCAGCGGCGCTTTTTTCGCGGGTAAAACCAGCGCCGGTTGCGCTGTTTTTTCGCTCGCCTTGAATCCCTCCACCAGGTCAATGCCGGCCAGCTTCCACGCCGCCACCGCGTCCTTCTGCCATTCGTGGCAATCCCACGGGTCATTGCCGCTAGTCTTGAAGAACGCCGCCAGCACTTTGCCCTGCGGGTCTTTCAATTTCTCCAGCGGACCCGTCTCAAATTCCACCTCGCCGTAACTGTCTATGCCATCCAGCAACAGTTCGAGCACCTCAAAGGCGACCGCCGGCTTCAGTTTGGGCAGGGCCTTGGCCAGCTCGTCCACGCGCGTGTCGAGGTAGTCCTTCACCCGTTCGCCCAGTGCGATTTGTTCCTTCCGCTTCGCCTCCGCCTTGGCCTTTTCTTCCGGCGTTTGCATCGAGGCATCGTGCTCGCGGAATTTCAGTTTCGCCGCCGTGAACGCCTCCGGCAGATCCTCCTTGCGGAAATACTTCGCCATCCCGCCCGCCGTGGCCACCAGTATCGGGTCCGGCGAATGCTTGCCGAGCAGTGCTTTGAGGGTTCCATTTTTGCCGACCGGATAGATGTATTCATCCACCGGCGTCAATGTGGCGCGCTGCGCCTTGTATTCCTTCTCGGTCAGGACCGTTTTACCCTTGTCCATTTCGTCCTTGGCCTGTTCCAGCCAGTACGCCCGCACTTTGCCCGCGTAGCAATCCGGGTTGGTGCACACGTTGGGCCGCGTCTTCAGTTCCGGAAACTCGTCCACCTGGTTGCCCGTCCGGTTCGGGCAATGCGTGCAGGCATCGAGCACGCCGGCCACGCTGTCGCCGTAGGTCAGCTTGGTGTCAAACGGCGCGTCATCGAGCTGCTTCACGTAATCGTCCTCGATGATCTCCTGCACGTCCCGCACACTGAATGGGAATTTCCATTCCTTCTCGTCCGTGATTTTTTTCAGCAGCTTCTCCTGCGCCTTCGGCGTCGGCACCTTTGCCAGTTCGCCCGCCACACTCACGCTGATCTTGCCCGCCACCAGCGCCGCCCGCACCGGCGCGTGCAGCCGGTTCAGCTTGAACAGTTCAAAGATCGCCGCCCGGCTCATGCCCAGTTCCGCCGCCAGCTTCTCCTTGTTGAACGTCGCGTCCTTCTTCCGCCGGTCCTCCAGTTGCCGTTGCAGCGCCGCTGCCTCCTCCAGCGCCGTGATGTTCTCGCGCTGATTATTCTCGATGAACTGCATCGCAAACCGTTGTCGGTCCGACAACCCGCGATAAACCACCGCCGGGATGGTGTCCATCGTCCCCTTGGGCTGCATCCCCGCGGCCCGCCAGCGCCGCTCCCCGCACACGATCTGATAGCTTTCCGTCAGGTTCTGCACCCCGGCATAGCTCACGCACTGGTCCTCCTTGCCCGACCGCAGCACTTCCGTCCACGGGATGTCGCCCTCCGGCGTTGCCTCCAGTACCCGGTACTCCTTCACGTGCAGGTCCGGCTCCAGGATCTTGTATTTCGCCGGCTTCAGTTCCAGGATCAGTGGCTGGAGGATCCCCTGTTGGGCGATGCTGTCCGCCAGTTCCTTCAGCGCCGCCTCGTTGAACGTCTTGCGCGGCTGGTTCGGGTCCGGCCGCACCTTCGCGTACGGCACCCGCATGGATTCACCGGGTTGGAGTTCAACCTTCAGGTTGTCCCCCGCCGGCACGGTTGCTGTCTTTGTCTTTTTCATTGTGTTCCTTTCGTGTGCTGGTGTTGGTTGTTTGGTCCCGCTCAGCGGGTTTAATGGTGGCCACCACGCAGTGGCTTACTCGGTTTCCTCAAAATATTCGGGCTTCAGGATGCGGAACGTCGCCAGCGCGCCGCGTCCCAGCTTCTCGCAATTCCCCTGGCCGGCCGCATATTCCAGGTTTGCCATCACATTGCCGGCGTCCTTGTCCTCGGCCAGGTCCGGCCACCGCGTGGAGATCGCGTCGTAAAGGGCCGCCACCGTGGGTGGCGTCTTGCTTTCGCGCAGCACGCGTTTCACCGCGCCCGCAAACGTGTGCGGCGCCGCTTCGTCCGTCGCCGCGCTGGTGCCGGCGCGGGCCGGCGTTTCCGTTTTCACCGTGCCCCCCCCCTTGGCCGTTTTCCGCACCTCCAGCGGCGGCATCCCCTTCCGCTTGGCGTACGCCCGCTTCCCTTTCGGTCCGGGCGTCTGGACGCCCCGCGGATCGCTTTTCGGCGTTCCCGGTGTTTGGACTAAAGGCCGGATTACCTCCGCTGCCTTCGTCAGTCGTTCGATCTCGTTTTCCACGGCCGTCAGGGCCTGTTCCAGTTCTTTCATTTTATTTATCGCTTTCTTAATCCGGCTGCGCCGGTGGTTTGGTTGTTGTTTGTTGATCACCGCTCTACATTCCCAATTCGTCATTCGTTGGCATCGCGGCCGCACCGTCAGGTGCTTGGCCAAAGTGCTTCGATTCGCCTTCCTTCCTGGCCTCCACCCCCATCTCCACCTTCCACAGATGCCAATCCTTGAACCGGCAGAGATTGTTCTGAAAAATAAATTCCGCCTTGCCCCGGGGACCGCGCCGGTTCTTCACCACCCACAGGTCCATGCGGGTTGGCACCTCATCCCAGCTCAATTCCTTTTCCGACACCACCCGGTCAATGATCTCCCGGTCGCTGGTCCCGTTCTCCGGCGCCTCCTCCACCTCGCGGCGCGGGGTTTTGCGGATGATGATCACCTTGTCGCTGTCCTGCTCGATGGCTCCGGAGCCGGCCAGGTCGGAGAGCAGCGGCTGGCGGTCGCGGCCCCGGCCGTCCGTCTCGATGTTCCGGTTCAACTGCGCCAGCACCAGCCAGGGCACGCCCAGCTGTTTTTTGAGCGCCATGATTTTTTTGGAAATTTTGTCGAGTTTGATCCGCTCCTCATCGCGCGGATTGTCCGAGACGCAGAGCTGGAGATAATCGAGCACGAAGAGTTTGATGCCGTGCTGCCGTGCCATCCGGCGCGCCTTGGCGGCGATCTGGTTGATCGTCTGGCCCGTGCTGTCATCCAGCCAGATGTTCGTCGCCGCCAGCTGGCTGGCCGCCATGGCCAGCTTTTCATTCGTCCCCTTCGGCGCGAATCCTTGGTTGAATTTTGCTTCCGAGACACCAGCCCGGCCAAACAGCAGCCGGTAGCCCAGGCTTTCGTTGTCCATCTCGATGGTGAACACGCCCACCGGAATACCCTTCACCGGTTCGGTCTCCTCCACTTCCACCGGCGGCTCACCCTCGCCGGCGTCCTTCAGGATTTTTTTGCCCGTCGGCTTTTGCCACACATAATCCGCCGCCAGAAATTCCACCAGGTTCATCGCCCAGGAGGATTTGCCCTCACCCGGCCGGCCGGCCACCGTCACGTAGTGCATCGGCCGGATCCCCATCAAGACCTTGTCGAGGTACACCCCGGCCGGCCCGGTGGGCAATCCGCGCAGCTGCTGGCTGCCGCGGCTGTAATGCCACTGCTCCATGTCGGCAATCACCCCCAGCATCACCTGGCGGATGTGCTGCTCCGTCTGCGGTGTCTCCTCCTCCGTGAGTTTGGAGATCTCCGCCTCGCATTCCACGATCAGTTTATCCGCCTCCCCCTCGTAATCGTAAATCTTGCCCGCGATCCCGCCGCAGAGCTGGATCAACTTCCGGAGCTTGTGTTTCTCCTTCACAATGTCCAGGTAGTAGTCCAGGTTCGCGGCACTGGGCACCCCATCCTGCAACTGGCTCAGGTAGGCAATGCCGCCGACCTCTTCCAGCGTGTTCTGTTGCTTCAACCGCTCCTGGACCGTGATCAGGTCAATGCCCATCTGTTCGTCGTACATGGCCCGCAGCACGTTGAAAACGGTTTGGTGCCGCAGATCATAAAACGCCAGGTGCCCGTCCCCCTTCAACCGCTCCACACAAGTCCCCATCACCACCTGCGGATCAAGCAGGCAGCACCCCAGCACCCCCTGCTCCGCCTCCACGCTATGCGGCGGCAACCGGTCCAGGTTGGCCGCGGCCGCATGTGGCCGCCGGCGGGTTTTGTTCAGATTGGGTCCAGCTTCAAGCTGGTCAGAAATGGATTCCATAAAAATTATTTAGCCCCCAGCTCGCGGATGAGCTTCTTCAATTCCTTCTCCCGCGCCGCATCCTTGGCGTCCGCCTGGCAGCCGGAGTCATAGGCCGCGTCCAGTCGTTCCTGCACCTCCTCCAGCTCCCGGGACAATTCAAAGCGCGCCTGCGCCGCCGTCCGCCCGTCTGGACCCTTGCCCCCTCCGGGCAGGGTGGCCGTCCGCAAGGACCTCGCCTTCGGATGTCCCGCCAGCCAGTCGCGTTGAAAGTCGGCCGCCATTTTTTCGCGCCATTTTTTTGGCAGGGCTTGGGCTCCTACCTTGTATCGGAACCAGTCGAGCGCCCAGGTGCCCGGGATTGGGCTCGGAATACCCCGCGCAATGTCCCCCGGATAGGCCGTCGCAAACTCCAAAACTTCGGATTCAGGCGGTACTTCCACAAACCCAGCATTTGCGGGGGGATTCCCTTCCCCTTTCCTACTTCCTATTCCAGTTTCCCCCTTCTTGTCCGGTTCTGTGTCCGGTTCTGTGTCCGGTTCTGTGTCCGGTTCTGTGTCCGGTTCTGTGTCCGTAGATAGGGTGTTGTAGGTGTCGTAATTGATGACTGAAATGATGGTCCGGCGGCGGTTCGCATCCACCGTGATCATCGTCTCGTCCTGACAGAATTTTAAGAAGCGGGTGATCCACTCTGCCGACCGCTGCCATTCCTTCTCCAGCGTCCGCATGCTCCACGCCAGCTGCCCGCGTTCGAGCGCAATGGCCTCGCCGTGGATCGTGATCGTGCGCGGTGCATCGTTCGCCAGCAGCACCAGGTCCACCCAGGCCTGCGCGTAATTGTAAGGCTCCCGCTGCCACACATGATGCTGGCGGATCCGCTTCGAGATGATGATGCTGCCTCTCAAGCTGGGCATGGTGCTCCCTTGCTGGCGCGTTTTTTTTGCGGCCCCCAAAATTGTACCGCCGGCCGTTCCTGGCGGGGTCCAGAGAGTGGCGCCGCCTCCCGCTCCTGGAGCTGGCGCACATTCAGGCCCTGTAGGTATCGCCGGTGCCGCTCCACGTCCGGCATCGGCCCGGAGAGCGTCAGAATGCGATTGATCAGCGAGTCGCTCATAAAAGGATTGGGTCCAGCGTCACGCTGGTCAGTAGCGGCCGCGCCAGCGTGGCAGCGGCCCCACCAGGTTGTAGATAGTCCCCTCAACGTGCTGCACCCGCAGCTTCATGCCCGGGAGGAAATTGTGATTAGCGCGCACCTGCACCGTCACGAGGTTGTTGGGGTTGTTGGGATCCGTGCCGGGCTTGTACGCCACCAGCAGTTGGGTGTTCAGGCTCGGCGCCCGCCACGCCAGCAACAGCACGGGTGCCTCCGGATCCGGCCCGGGGTTTTTTGCGCCCGGCGGAGGCGGCGGCGCGATCGGCGGCGCGGGTTTTTTGGCCGGCAAAATGTTGGAGACCGTTTTTTCAGCCGCCTTCACCGCTGATAGGAATGTGCTCTTGATGCTCATAGTTTTGTTTTTATGGTGGCCCTGACGCAGTCAGTCGAACGGGCAGGGAATCAGTTCACGGATCTTGTCCGCCTGCCACTGCCGCTCCTTCTGTCGGGCGGCGGCGGCGTAGGCGGCGGAGGTGGCGGCGTCGGCGGCGTCGGCGGCGGCGGAGGTGGCGGCGGCGGCGTAGGCGGCGGCGGCGTAGG
>CAIQEI010000148.1 GCA_903870815.1 uncultured Verrucomicrobia subdivision 3 bacterium | reverse complement strand
TGAAACCGCGAAATATGCGAAATACGCGAACGAGCAAAGGTCTTTGCTAAGGCCGCCCTTCACCCATTGGGTGAAGCGTTTTGGGCCGGCTAAATTCCATTTTGGCTCTTTCGGTTCGCGTGGTCCGCGTGGTTCGCGGTTCATCCCCACTGCGGTTTCTAGGGTTAAACCAGATTTTTTCAAGATTCAGGTTTCAGCGTTTCAGCATTTTTTGACGTTGCCCATGCGGCACACACATTCCGCTGTTCGCTTAGTCCAGCCGGCAGGTGGCCGGTCAGCTTTAGGGAACGTGGGGTCCAGCGTCACGCTGGTAGCCGCGGACGTGAGTCCGCTCACCCGAAAAGTTTTTCTCGCAGGCCTGTGCGGCCCGCACTTTTCGTATTGTCCGTGCAGCCGGCGAGTTCAATTCCCGCAGCGTGCCCACCGGCAGGTGGCCGGTCAGCTTTCAGGATTTCAGCTTTGGGATAGGTAGGGTGGGGCATTGATTGGCGGACCCGACCCGATGGTTAGTTTGCATCGGGAGTTACTTCGGTCAGGGTGACGGTTGCCTGGTTGCCATGCGGCGTGGCTTTTACCGACAAGGCCGCATAGGCACGGCCATTGACCAGCCAGGCGCTAAAATCGGACGGTCTTTGCGGTGTCTGATTGAAGATCATGGGGTGCCAGTGCTTGTCGCTATACGCCTTGATCATTTCATTAAACACCCGGGCCGGCTCTTCGTTTTTGATCGCGATGACGGTATGGTAACGCTGGCCGCCGCTCGCCTGCACCGTGTCAATCGTTCCGCCGTCCCGCCGGGACTCATCGGCATTCAGGGCGCGCTCGCCCATGTTCAGGTAAAAATCTTTGATGGACGGGGTCGCGGCGGCAAAAAATCTGACACTGGTTTGGCGCAGGCCCTGCTCGCTGGGAACGGTGGTGATTTGCAATGACCATGGCGCGCGATAGAGAATCAGCGAGGCATCCATTGTGGTTCCATATTTTTTGACATAGTCCGGATTTTGCAGGCCGTTATTGGCCCAGCCGCTGCTGTGATTTTCGGCCTTCAGCTGCAATTGCTCTTCGGTCACATCCTGCCATCCGCGCGCCAACATCTGTTCCCGGTAATACCCAATGACCTCCGCCCCCGCCACCGCCGTCTGCCAATCCTCGCCCATGGCCTCCACCCCGTTGAGGCTCATCCGGTGGACGGTGCTTTTGGAACTGCCGGGAAATTGCGGCCAGAATATTCCCACCACGCCGGCGGCTTCAACGGGCGTTTCAACGGGTCGGGCGGAGGTGGCCGGATTGTCGGCCGCGTTGTTCAGCAGCGCACTCGTGGCATACCAGGACTGCATCAAATGGAGCACTAAGCTGAAAAAATACACGGCCAGGCCGGACAAAATAATTTTCACCGGCAGTTCAAACCATTTTCTGGCCGGCGGTTTCCATTCCGCCGCCGCCCCTTTGGTCGTTGGAGGCATGGCTTAGAATGATGTGGGGATGCTGACGCCGCTGCCTCCGGGAATGGCATCAATCAGGCTGGTGAAGGTGTTCGCCGTGTCCGCCGGCCAGGCGCAAATGGTGGCCACACTCAGAAAATTATCCATTAAAGAGTCCGGCATGAACGGAACGTGCGTGTTCAGCAGCAGGAAGGGATACCTGGTGGTTCCCGCCAAATCGCCTTTCGCCATGCCGAAACTGACGGAATTTGACCAGGCTTGACCCGCGGCAAACGGTGTGGGAATGGCGAGCGCCAGGGTAAATTCAGTGCCCGCGCTGGCTGCGGCCAGACTGGCATCCGCACTGGAGTAGAACGCGCCCGGAACGCTTCCCGTCGGATCTTCTCCATTGGCCTTGAGCCACGCCGCGTCGCGGGCCGCCATGGCGGTGCGGATCCGGTTGTTGGCCATGTAGGTCGTGAAGGAAAAAAAGATCCAAAGCAAAACCAGCAGGCTCATGCCGATGCAGGCTTCCGCCAGGATCTGCCCCGCCAACCATTCCGGCCGGCGGTGGCCGTGGTTGGGATTGTTGAGCATTGCTAGTTTCATCCGCGCAAGGTTGGTTTAATGCAAAATAAATATATCCGAACCAGGCGTGGAGGTTCCCGGCAAAAAGACGGTGGTCAGCTTGGCCGCGGAATCCACCGGCGGCATGTCGAAAACATTCACTTGATCAATCAGGTTGTCGGTGTCCTTGCCCACGACCTCGGTCTTGGAGCCTTCGGCCTGGCTGCAGGCGACGGCGATGAAAGCGGGAATCGTCAACGCTGTATTGGTTGTCGCTGGCCCCGCATAAAACACCAGATTTCCGGTCGCATCCGTGACATAGTTTTGCACTTGTGTCGTCTGGCTGCCGCCGTTCATCCAGCGCAAAAAGCCGAGCCCCGCCAACTCGGTCTGGTTGGTCTTGCCGGCCACCCAGAACATGTTGCCCGGAACCCCCTGGTAATAAGAGTCATCCCAGCCCCATTCGCTGGGATCCTGAAAATCCGGGCTATACCCCTGAAAGACCCGGGGCCAGAAATCAACATTGCAAGTTAACTTGCCTAAATCCCAGGCCGCCTGGGCATAGGCCTTCTGAATCGTTTCATCCGGCACCGGCAGGTTGTTCCATTTCCAAGGCCAATTGTCTCCCTGAACCTGGCTGTTATTCAGCAGGGTCGAAGTTGGCAAAACGGTGGTGGCATATTGGGCCCCGGGAATATTGGCGGTGATGGTGGCCAGCCCAATCACCGATCCCAGGGGGAAGGTGCTGGTGACCGCAGTGAGTTCGTCGGCACCGGAAGCCTGGGCCACGTCGCTGGCATACGTCCAGGCCAGCAGGGGGATGGTGTAAGTAATGACCGCTTGCCAGTCCAAAATGGCGCTCGCCACATTGTCGTGCAGGTCGTTCAACGGTCCGGCCTGTTGGCAAAGCGTGCAATCGGCTTCCGTTGCCGCCGTCGTCGCTTCGCAGCAATCCGGCCCCGGCGGCCAGCAGGTCATCGGACAGGCCGCATCATCCGCCAGGGCATCCAAGGGCGTCAGGTCGCACGCGAACAGCGCGGCCTGTTCGGCCACATAAATGCCCGCATTGAAAACATAGTGGGCATTGTTCAAGGTTTGGAGCATGTTCAATCCGCGCGCCTGCCAGAGCGCCCCGGTTTTCGCCGCGCCATCCACGGCATTTTGTGCAATGATGCGGTTGTAGATGGCTTGGCTGGTGTCCAACGCCATCAATGCCAGAATGGCCGCCAAAAATGCCATCATGCCCGTCAGCAGCAGCACACTGCCGCCTTGATCCTGCGGCAGCCCTTTCATCCGGCCCTCAAACGGGAAAATGGTGTCGCGGGTGTTCATTGCCAGTTGGAGGAGGATTGATATTTGGCCGGGCTGGAATCGGCCTCCTTCATGGTGCCCGACCATTCTTCACAGCCGGTGGAACACTTGCTGGGAATGTTGATGAATGGCATGCCGGTCAAAAACGACAATCCCAGCGACATGCCGTTATCCAATGGCAGCAGGCTGGTGGTGATGTTGTCGCCCGCCACAAAATTCCAGATCGCTGAAAACGCGGGGATATTGATTTGCTGGGGATAGTTGATCGTCACATCCGCCGAGGTCAGGGAACCCACCGAGTTGGTGCTCGCGGAAAAAGTCCCGCCCACCGAAAGGATCACATAGGCGAT
>CAIQEI010000147.1 GCA_903870815.1 uncultured Verrucomicrobia subdivision 3 bacterium | reverse complement strand
CTTCGGCCCATGGGAACAGATCATCTACGGCGAGTTCGACGGCAACCGCCGCAAGCGCGAGCTGGTGAAGATTATTGGGGAGTGAAACAGTTCCGCTTCCCTTGCTGCGAAAGGCTGATGCCTACTCCCACTCGATCGTCCCCGGCGGCTTGCTCGTGATGTCGAAGACGCAGCGGTTCACGCCCTTCACTTCGTTGATGATGCGGCTGGCGAGTTTCTCCAGCAGGTCGTAGGGCAGCTTCACCCAGTCGGCGGTCATGCCGTCCTGCGATTCCACGGCGCGGATGGCGATGGTGTATTCGTAAGTCCGTTCGTCGCCCATCACCCCCACGCTGCGCACGGGCAGCAGCACGGCGAAACTCTGCCAGATTTTGTAATACAATCCGCTCAACTTCATCTCCTCCACAACGATGGCGTCGGCATTGCGCAGAATCTCGCAGCGCGCCGGCGTCACTTCGCCGAGGATGCGCACGGCCAGGCCGGGGCCGGGGAAGGGCTGGCGCCAGACGATATCCTTCGGCACGCCCAGTTCCTCGCCGAGCAGGCGCACTTCATCCTTGAAAAGATTCTTCAGCGGTTCGACGAGCTTGAACTTCATTCCCTTCGGCAGGCCGCCGACGTTGTGATGACTCTTGATCAGCGCGGAAGGATTGCCGCCGATCGGCACGGATTCGATGACGTCGGGATAAAGCGTGCCCTGCGCGAGGAACTTCGCCTTGCCGACGCGCTTGGTCGCCGCCTGAAAAACCTCGATGAAAGTCTTGCCGATGATCTTGCGCTTGCGTTCGGGGTCGGTGACGCCCTTGAGCCGGTTGAGGAATAGTTTCGAGGCGTCCTCGTATTGCAGCTTGATTTTGAAGCTGCGGGCGAAAACGTTCTGCACCACCTCGGCCTCGCGGGCGCGAAGGACGCCGTTATTAACGAAAATGCAGGTGAGCTGGTCGCCGATGGCCCGGTGCAGCAAAGCCGCCGCGACACTTGAATCCACGCCGCCGCTCAGGCCGAGGACCACGTGTTCTTTGCCAACTTGCGCGCGGATTTCCTCGACGGCCTGGTCGATGTACTTGCGCATCGTCCAGTTCTTGCCGCAGCCGCAGACGCCGTGGACGAAGTTGGCGATGATTTCCCTGCCGCGCGGCGTGTGGACGACCTCGGGATGGAACTGCAGGCCGAAGAATTTCTTAGCGCGGTTTTCGATGGCGGCGTATTCAGAATTTTCCGTGACGGCGACGGGCTTGAAGCCGCCGGGGATTTTCGTGAGCTTGTCGCCGTGGGAATTCCAGACCTGAAGGTTCGCCGGCAGCCGGGCGAACAGCGCGCAGGACTTGTCCTTGATGGAGAGCGTGCCCTTGCCGTATTCGCGTTTCTGGCCCGGCTCCACCCGGCCGCCGAGGAATTGGGCGAAAAGTTGGACGCCGAAACAGATACCGAGAACGGGCACGCCGAGTTCAAAAATCGTCTGGTCGGGCAATGGCGCGTCCGGCGCATAGACGCTGGACGGGCCGCCGGACAGGATGATGCCGCGCGGCTTCATCGCGGCGATCCGGGCGGCGGGCGTGTTGAAATGGATGATGGTGGAATAGACGTTGCATTCGCGCACGCGCCGGGCGATGACCTGCGTGTATTGCGAGCCGAAATCGAGGATGACGATTTGTTCGTTCATGTTCGGAAAAACAAAGGCGGATTTTGTTTCGCCGGGCGGAGCATTGCGAGCGAAAATTGCGAATTATTTGGGCCCCAGCCCGGCATCCGGTTCCAGGCTCGAATATTTCTTGAAGCATTGCGGGCAGAATCCGTGGGAGAACTGGGCGCCCGAATGGGCGCTGATGTAGCCCTCAAGCTGCACCCAGTTGTTGTTTTCATCACGGATGCTCTTGCACCCGGCACAGATGGGCAGAATGCCTTCCAGCTGTTGGACGCGCTGCCGGAGTTGGCGGGACTGACGCCCCAGCAGGTTGGTGAGCGCCGCCAGCAGCAGCAGCACAAAAAACCGCACCAAAGCGGCCGCCACCTCGTCCACCGTGTAGGGCCGCTCGTCAAAAACAAACTGGTGCGCCAGCCGCGTCAGGGACAGCGCCCCGGCGCAAACCAGAGCGAAGGTCAGGCTGCGGTTCCACGCCGCCAGCATGAGCGGAAAAATAAAAACAAATGGAAACACTTTCAGTGGCACCAGCTCCCAATCCAGGCCCACAAACGCCAGGCAAAGCAGGATGATGAACCAGGCGCGGTTCCACAGTCCGCGCTCGAACGGCAGCACTTTCGCGGGTATGGAAGTCGGGACAGACATAATTATTGTTTCACCACGCTCACCGAGCCAGCGGCGGCGTCATAAACGATTTGGTAGCCGTAGGGCGCGGCGGGCAGCTTGCCGAGGTAGTTGGGCACCAGCTCATCCAGGGTTTTCGGCAGCCGGCCTTCCTGGGTGTTGAAAAGCTGGATGGCCTGATTGATGTAGGACACATCAATGACCTTTTCCGCATGCTTTTGCGCCTGCCCCAAGGCACCGATGTAATTCACCGGCGCGTCCACCATGTTGGAAACGGTATTTATGGCCTGGCTCGTCTTGGAATTGTCGCCGCAGCCGGACGCCAGCGCCGCCGCTGCCACTGCCGCTGCCAAGACGAGGAGCAAATTTATGGGCTTCATGCCTGCAAATTACGCCGGTTCGCGGGAAAATGGAAATGTAATTTTCCCGGCGGCTAAAGAATCTTTGCCACCAGTTCCCGGGCCTGCCGGATCAGATTCAAGTCCCCCGCCAGATTGCCGAAACGCAAATCCGGCACGCCGCTCTGCAGCTGCCCCAGCAGTTCGCCCGGCCCGCGCAGCTTCAAATCGGCTTCGGCAATTTTGAAACCGTCGTTCGTCTCCTCCAAAATCTTCAGCCGCGCCTGCGCCTCCGGGTGCTGCGCGTCGGAAATCAAGATGCAGAAACTCTCGTGCACGCCGCGCCCGATGCGCCCGCGCAATTGGTGCAACTGCGCCAACCCGAAATGCTCCGCGTTTTCGACGAGCATCACCGTCGCGTTCGGCACGTCCACGCCAACTTCGATCAGCGAAGTGGCGACCAGCGCCTGAATTTTGTTCGCCCGGAAATCCGCCATCACATTTTCTTTATCCACTGACTTGATCCGTCCGTGCAACAAGCCGGCTTTGAATGGCGCCAGCGCGCGCTGGACGTTGGCAAACTCCTTCGTCACCGCCTTGATGTCCTTGTCCGTATCCGCGACCTCGACGCGCGGGTAAACGATGTAAGCCTGCCGGCCGCCGGAAATTTTTTCGCGGATGAAGCCAAAAACCTTCGGCAGTTTTTCCGTCATCCGCACAAAGGTCTTAATCTCGCCGCGGCCACCAGGCATTTCATCAATCACCGAAACATCCAAGTCGCCGTAAAGCGTCAGACCGAGCGTGCGCGGGATCGGCGTCGCCGTCATCACCAGCAGATGCGGGTAATTTCCCTTGCGCACCAGCGTCTCACGCTGCGCCACGCCGAACTTGTGCTGCTCGTCGATGATGACCAGGCCGAGCTTCGGCAAATCAAAACCCGCCGTGAACAAGGCGTGGGTTCCCACGAAGATGGAGGATGGAGGATGGAGGATGGACGGACGGACGCGCCGGCCAGCTTCCCTCTTCAATCCTCCATCCTCGCCACTCTTCCGGCTTCCCGTCTGCAACTCCACATTCACGCCCAGCGGCTCAAACCACTTCGTAAAGTTGCGAAAATGTTGTTCCGCCAGAATCTCCGTAGGCGCCATGAGCGCCACATTGAAACCGCTTTCCAGGGCCATCAAAGCCGAGCACGCCGCCACCGCCGTCTTGCCGGAACCGACGTCGCCCTGCAATAGCCGGCGCATCGGATGCACGCCGCCCAGATCCGTGCGGATTTCCTTCAGCACCTTCGTTTGCGCGGGCGTCAGCTTGAAGTCGAGCGACGCCAGAAACGGCTTCATCAGCCGATTGTCGCCGCCGCAGGACAGCGCCTTGGCGCTGGCCTCGAATTTTTTCCGGCGCGACTGGATCTGGAATTGCAGCGCCACAAATTCATCCAGCGCCAGCCGTTGCCGCGCAATTTCAACGTCGGTCAATTCTTCTGGAAAATGAATCATGCGGACGGCGTTAGCGCGAGCCGGCAAGCCCTGGTAGGGGGCGTCGCTCTGCACGCGCCCCATGGCCGGTTCCGCAATTTCCCTTTCAAATTTCTCCAGCGCACGCCAGACGAGCGTTCGCATCACCCGTGCCGTCAGACCTTCCGTCAGGGGATGCACCGGCACGATACGGTTGACGTGGACAAATTCATCCTCGCCCGGCTCGACCAACTCCGTTTCCGGATGGTCGATGTTGCGGGGCTTCAGCGAATCCGGCTTCCCGAACACCAGAAATTCGCGCCCGACCGTGAACCAATCCTCCATCCACGGCTGCGCCTGCCACCAGCGGCAATGCAGCCGCGCCGTGCCGTCGTCGAACACGCATTCAAACATCGCGCGCTTGCCTTGCTTGAAGCGTTCGATGCCGGCGGCGATGATGGTTCCGCGCACGGTCGCCGGCTCGTTCAGTTTCAATTCGCGGATGGCCAGGAATTTCCGCCGGTCCTCGTAGCGGCGCGGCTGGTGCAACAGCAGGTCCTCGACGGTGAAAATTCCCAACCGCGCCAGCAGCCGTGCGCGCTCTTCGCCGACGCCCCAGACAGAGCTGACCGGCGCAGTGAGCGGGGAAACGGTTTTTTCCGGCGACGACATTTACCGGCACGATACAAACGGAGGAATCAAATCTCAATCACCGTGATTTCCGGGCGACAGTTGAAACGGACATTGTAGTCGTAAACATAGCCAATGCCAGGATTGACATAGAGCGGGCCAGATTGGGTCGCGAACAGCCCCAGATCATATTCATCCACGCCATAAGGCACGAAAATTGGACCGTAAAATGGAATCCGCACCTGGCCGCCATGCGAATGGCCGGCAAGCATCAGGTCAAATTTCTGGTCACCGAGCCGCTTGACCCAAGCCGGATAATGCATGAGCAAAATGTTTTTCGTCCCCGGATTCAACGGTAGCAGCGCCGGCTCGTAGTGACTGCATGTGATGCCGATGAGGTTGATTTTTCCGCCGGCAATTTCGAGCTGCTCATCAATCAGCCAAGCCCCGCGGTTGGTGTTGAAGCATTTGTGAATCGGCTCAAACGACACCTTACTCCAATAATCGTGATTGCCCGGCACGCCGAACAGGGGAGCCCTGACTTCCGCTAAAATCTCGAGCGCCTCGGCCAGGAATTTTTCCTCCTCGATAATATCGCCGGTGAAGCAAACAAAATCCGGAGACAGCAAATTAATCTTGGCCACGACAGATTTCAAATAATCACGGTCGCCTTTGTGATGCAGATCAGTGAAGTGGATGAACCGATGTGCCGGTGGGCCGGTTCCGATCCGCAGGTGCCGGACTTCAAGCCAGGTTGGCTCGAGGAATTTTGCATCCGCAAGAACCGCGCCCGGCGTCGCCAGCAAGGTTGCGGCGATGAACTGGCGACGGCTAATGCGCGGAAGCTTCACTGGTAATGCGGGGGCTTCGAGCTGTTCGATTGGATGCGTTCCAGTTCCAGCGTTTCCATGGCGCGGGTCTGGCGCTGGACATCCTTCTTCAATCGTTCCAGTAATTTCCCCTGCTCGATCACGACGCTGTTCAATTGCTCGATTTGGTGTTCGAGGTGGGCGACGTTGGATTCGAGTTTTTCGGTGCGCCGGGAATTGTCGTCTGCCATGCCGCAAGTCTGCCTGCCCGCCGCCGCGAAGTCGAGAGCCGGCCGGAACGGTAAATTACTTGCTGATCATTTGGCGGGGCGAGACTCCCGGCGAGCCGGGCCGGGTATTCGCAAAGGCCGGCTCGCGAGGACGCTCGCCCCACTTTTTTGTCTGGTGAGACCCGGTGAATGACTTGGCGTTGCGCCCCGACCAAATTTGCGGAACACTGGCGGCCGCAGATTTCATGGCCGCCAAATCCTCAAAATCGCCACGCCGCCCATCCATCATGGTGCTGGGCGTCGGTTCGTTCGCGCACAGCCTCGGCGGCGCGCTGGCGGACGCCGGAGCCGACGTCTCGACATATCTCACCCGCAATTACGGCCATTATTCACCGGCGCTCATCGGCCGGACCTTTACGCGCGAGGCCTTTCCGAGTCCGGTGCCGTTGATCCGCGAAAATAAAATCGACGTCGTCATTCCGCAGTCCATTGACTGGGCATTGCAGCCGTGGGCGGAAAAATTGATTAAATCCGGCGTAGGCATTTTTTCTCCGACCGGCGAGGCGATGCGGATTGAGCGCGAACGCGACTTCGCCCAGGAGCTGTGCGCCCGGTTCAAGATTCCGTTTCCCAAATCATTCATCGCCTCCAACCGCCTCGAGGCGGAAAAGATTCTCGACCAACATCCACAGCCGTTCGTCATCAAAAACCCGCTTTGCTCACCCACCAGTCCGATTCATACGGTGATGTGCGAGACGGTGGCCGACACGCGGGCGTGGCTGCGGCAGGTGAACTACGCCGAGGGGGTTTTTCTCCAGGAATACCTTGGGCGGGCCGAGGCCGGCCACATTGCGCTGGTCAGCGGCGGCGAGATTTATTCGCTCGTCACGAACCAGGAATATAAATACGCCTTCAACGGCAACCTCGGCATCGTCGCCGGCGCACCGCTCGGCGGGCTCGTGGAGCGCGATGAGAAGGACAAATACGGTCTGGCAAGGGAACTCCTCCATCCGCTCAAACCCTGGTTGCGCGAATCGAAGTTCAACGGGCCGCTGCAAGTCACCGCCATCAAACGTGGTGGCCGCTGGCACGTCATCGAATACAATATCCGCATCGGCGTCACCTCCGGCCCGATGATTCTGCGGATGCTGAAACACCCGGCGGAAGTCGTTTTGCGGACAACCCGGAATGAAAAGTTGAAACTGGAGTTCAATGACAAGCTGAACTTTGGCTGTTCCCTGACGCTGGCGGGCTACGGCTATCCGTACACGCAGGTGCGCGGGCCGCAGTTGCCGCTGGAAGTGAACGGCCAATTTGACTGCGACGCATGGTGGAACGAGGTTGCGCGGGACGCAGACGGCCGGCTGGTCACCACCGGCCACCGCATCGCGGAAGTGATCGCGCTCGCACCGAAGCTGGAGGCGGCGATTACGAAAGCCTACGCGAACATCCGAAAAATCCGCGTCGTGGGCAGCTATTTCCGCACGGATGTCGGCCAGAGTTTGTGGCCGCCGGGAACCATCTGATTTTTCGTGTATTCCGCGAATAGCGCGGTAAAACTTTTCTAGTAGATGAATTTGTGTTCCGAAAATTTTCCGCAGCGGCCGGCCTGGACCGAGATCGACCTCGGCAAACTGCGCCGCAACCTGCAGCTCATCCGCCGCGATCTGCCGCGCGCGGTGAAACTCCTCGCGGTGGTGAAGGATGAGGCCTATGGGCACGGTGCGCTTGAGGTGGCGCGCATCGCGGTCGAGGAAGGCGCGTGGGGCTTCGGCTTGAGCACACTAGAGGAGGCGATGACCTTGCGCGACGCGGGCATCACCGCGCCGCTGCTGCTGCTCGGCGAACGGCAGGAAGCCGAGCTCGAATGGTGCGTCGCGCACAATCTTACCGTATGCGTGAACGAGCCGCATACCCTCCGCCGGCTCGCGAAGATTGCGGCGGACTTCGGCAAGCAGGTGCCGGTTCACGTCAAAATCCACACCGGCATGAGCCGTTACGGCGTGCGCTGGGACGAGGCACTGCCGCTCATTGAACGCGTGGTCGCAGAAAAGACCCTCGTCCTCGAAGGCGTGATGACGCACTTCTCGCAGTCGGATGAGACCGAGAAAACGTTTGCCAACCTGCAATTCGCGCGGTTCAACGAAGTGCTGCACGCACTGGCGGAGCGGAAGGTGCCGGTCAAACTCCGGCACTCCTGCAACAGCGGCGGTTTTCTCGATCTGCCGCACGCGCATTTGGACATGGTGCGGGTGGGCATTTTGCTCTACGGCGTTTTCCCATCGCAGGTGTGCCGGCAGCTTCCCGGCATCGAGCCGGTGATGTCGGTGAAGGCGAAGATTGCGGCCATCCAAAAACTGAAGCCCGGCGAAGTCGTCGGTTACGGAATGCGCTACACGGCCCCGACCGAACGGCGGATCGCGGTTCTGCCGATCGGCTACGGCGATGGTTTTCCGCGGGTGCGGAACGAAGGCTGCGCGCTCATCCACGGCCGGCGCGCCCCGCTGCTGGGCGGCATTGCAATGGACGCGCTGATGGTGGACATCACGGAGATTCCGCAGGCGCAGATGTGGGACGAGGCCGTCTTGATGGGCCGGCAAGGCGACCACGAAATCACCGTGCGCGACATCGCCACCCTGAAAAAATCCGTGACGTACGACGTGCTGACAAACTGGCGGCTGCGGCTGCGGCGAAAGTCGGTGAACGGCCACCAACAACCGGCAAACTCAATGGAGACCGTGGCGGCAAAATAATATCAACCACGGATGAAAACAGATAAACACAGATCAAAAGAAAGGCGATTTGTCCTTCCAATTTTTATCCGTGGCCATCTGTGTCCGTCTGTGGTTTGTATCAAATGAAACTGCTATTCTCCGAGCAAAACTCCGACTACGAGAATTACCAATTCCCGTATGCGATCTGGGCGATACCCGAAACGGGTGAGACGCCAGCGGACATTTTCAACGCCGGCTTCCTTCCGTCCTCGCGTCATTTGGATCGGTTTTACCTGTGCCGGCAGGTGCGCGTAAACCTGGCGAAGTTCAAGCCTTCGTCCGAGAACCGCCGCATCCTCCGCAAAGGCGAGGGCATTGAAGTGAAACTCGTGCCGCGAGACAAATTTGACTACTCGCCCGAACGCCGGCAGTTTTTCAAGACCTATGCCGACATCAAGTTCGGGAAGGATGTGATGACCTTCGAGCGGCTCGACGGTTTGTTCAACGCGCCCATCATTTCGCACCTGCTGGTGTTCACCGACGCGGCGACCGGCAAGGAAATCGGCGTGGCCACGCTGTATCTGGAGGGCAAGGCACTGGCGTTTTACTATTACGCGTTCTACGACCTCAATTATTACGCCCGCAACCTCGGCATGTTCATGATGACCTCGGCGGTGGCGGAATTCACCGCACGCGGCACGCGGCAGCTATACCTCGGCACCTGCTATCTGGAGAGCGCGCTGTACAAGACGCAGTTCGCGGGCGCGGAGTTTTTCAACGGCTTCCGCTGGTCGGCCGACTTGAAGGAGCTGAAATATATATTACGCCGCGACCAAAAAGAACTGCGCCAGCACCTGCTCGAAACCGAGGCCTACCGCGACGAATTTTACCAGGGTGATTTGGAAAAAATCACCGCGGCGAGCGAGTTCCGGGTCAAGCGGCCGTGAAGGCCGCGGCTGGATTTATTTGCTGCCCGGCTTGACCGCGGGAATTTTGGCCAGGTCCGGCGGCAATTGGGCCGGGTCAAACGTCTCGACCTGAAGCGAAATAAGGCTGGTGAACGGCAGCCCGAAGTTCACCGCGCCGTTGGAACGATCCACCACCATCGCCACCCCGACGACCTGCCCGCCATGCGCGCGGACGATGTCCAGGGTTTCCTGCACGCGACCGCCCTTGGTCACGACGTCCTCGACGACGAGAATCTTTTCGCCGACCGCGATCTTGAAGCCGCGCCGCAAAACCAGTTTACCCTCCTCTTTTTCGACGAAAATAAATCGCAGGCCAAGCTGCCGCGCCACTTCCTGGCCGATGACGAGACCGCCCATCGCCGGCGCGACGACGGTGACCGCGCCCAGCGGCCGGACTTTCGCCGCCAGCGCCGCGCCTAGCTTTTCCACGACTGGCATGTGCTGGAGCGCGAGGGCGCATTGGAAAAACTGCCGGCTGTGCAGGCCGCTGCGCAGGATAAAATGGCCTTCCAGCAGGGCGCCGGAGCCGCGAAAAACCTGGAGAACTTGATCTTGTGTCATCGCGCGGATTTTAAGTGGCGAGAGACGGGTGACAAGCGCCAAGTTGGAGTTCACGCTTCAACGTGTCCTGGGAACAAGCTGAAGCTTGAACTCCAACCCTGAATTCTGAATTCTTTGCAGGTGCCTAAATGGATCAAGCTCATCGTCGCCCTGCTGCTGCTGCCGGTCGCCGGCGGCGCGGTGATGGCGTTGTTTAAAGTGCTGCCGGCTTGCGGCGGCGCAGGCACAACGTGGATTCCCATTCTTGGCGGGGCGGCGTGCTGGATCGTGGTTTTCCTGCTGCTGCCGAAGCCGATGTGGATTTACGTTTTCGGCCACGAACTGACGCATGCGCTGTGGACGTGGCTGTTCGGCGGGCAGGTCAAAAAAATGAAGGTCCGGTCGTCCGGAGGGCAGGTGGTGATTTCCAAGACGAATTTTCTGATCGCACTCGCGCCGTATTTTTTCCCATTGTACGTCGTGCTGGTGGTCGCGGGGTTCGCGCTGGGCAATCTCATCTGGAACTGGCACGGCTATCTGGTGTGGTTCCATTTGTGCGTGGGGGCGGCGTATGCGTTTCACGTCACGTTGACAATGCACATCCTGCAGACGCGGCAGTCGGACATCACCTCGCAAGGATATTTGTTTTCCGCCGTGGTGATTTTTCTCGGCAACATCAGCGTGCTGCTGTTCGGCATTCCGCTGCTCACGGCGCGCGTCGGGATGCTGAATTTGCTCGGCTGGTGGCTGGAAGGCACGGGCAAGATCTTGCACTGGTTGCAACGGGTGGTCTGAAACCTTAAAAATATGTTAGTAATTCATTCTTGAACTCGAACGGCATTTGGATTCATCCTCACGTCAGTTATGGACTTAGCCGACATCCTGGGACGCGAACAAATCGTGCCCGAACTCAAAGCGACAAACCGCTGGGAAGCGATCGATGAACTCATCGCCAATCTCGTGGCCACGGGCAAGATTCAGGCCGGCGACCGCGACGCCGTCACCGCCGCCGTCAAGAAGCGCGAAACCTCAATGTCCACGGGCATCGGCTTCGGCATCGGCATCCCGCACGCCTCAACGGATTTGATTTTTGAGGTCGTCGGGGCGCTGGGCCGCTCCGACAAAGGGGTCAACTTCGACGCGCTGGACAACCAGCCGGTAAAGCTCGTCATGCTGTTCCTGGTGCCGCAGGGCCAGTTCCAAAAACATCTCCACACGCTCGCCAATATCGCGAAACTTTTGCACAAGGCCGATTTCCGCGAAGCCCTCGAAAAATCCTCCAACGCCGACACCATGCTCGGCGTCATCCGCGAACACGGGAAAAAGTAAATCTGCTTTCAACCGCGAAACACAAAAAACACAAAGGTTTTGCGGGCAGGACTCCGGTTTCTTTCGTGTATTCCGCGGGTTTCGCGATTAAATTTCCCCTGTGTTATCGCACAAGCAAATTGAATTGAAGCTGCAAGCCGCGGTCCGCGACATTTTGCCGGACGCCGATGTGTCCGCCGTTCTCGTCCGTCCGTGCGACCCCAAATTTGGCGATTACCAAAGCAACGCGCTGATGTCGCTGGCCAAAACGCGGAAACTTAATCCCCGCCAACTCGCCACCGAGGTGCTGGCCAAGCTCGAGGTTTCCGAAACTTGCGAGACGGTCGAGATCGCCGGCGCGGGTTTCCTGAATTTCCGGCTTAAAAATTCCGTCCTGACGCAATCGCTCGAAGCGGCCGCGCGCGGCGAACATCTGTTTTTTGAAAAAACGGCTTCGCCGAAAACCGTGGTGATTGATTTCAGCTCGCCAAACGTGGCCAAGCCGATGCACGTCGGCCACATCCGCTCGACCGGCATCGGCGACGCGCTGCAGCGCACCTGGCGGCTGCTCGGCCACCGCGTCATCACGGACAACCACATCGGAGACTGGGGCACGCAGTTCGGAAAATTGCTCCTCGGCTGGAAACAAGCTTTAGATCGCGCGGCGCTCGAACGCGATGCCATCACCGAGCTCGAACGCCTTTACAAAGTAATCAACGCCGAATGCGACGCGAATCCCGAGCGCCTCGAGGAAGCCAAAGCGGAACTGGTCAAGCTCCAAGCCGGAGACGCGGAGAACCATTCGATCTGGGAGGAAATGATCCGGCTCTCGCAGATTCAGTTCGACGCGATTTATGCGCGGCTCGGCGTGAAATTCGACCATGCTCTCGGCGAAAGTTTTTACAACCGGTGGCTGGGCGAAGTGGTAAATGATTTATTGCATCGCGGTATCGCCCGTGAAAGCGAAGGTGCCGTTGGCGTGTTCAGCGATGGTTCGCTGCCGCCGAAGGAAGACCCGTTTCTCGTCAACCGCGACGGCGAATGGATCGACGATCCCGCGCTGGTACGCAAGAGCGACGGCGGCTTCAATTACACCACCACCGACCTCGCCACGATTGATTACCGGCTCAAGACGTGGTCGCCGGACGAAATTATCTACGTCGTGGATGACCGGCAGGGGCCGCATTTCAAAAAGCTATTCATTATTTTCACCCGCTGGCAGCCGGACCGTGCGAAGAAGGTGAAACTGGTTCATGCCGGCTTCGGAAAAATCCTTGGCGACGACGGCAAGCCATTCAAGACGCGCTCCGGCGACACCGTAAAACTTAGCGACTTGCTGGTCGAGGCCGAGGAACGCGCGTTCAAGATCGTATCTGAAAAGAATGCGGAGCTGCCGGAAGCGGAGCGCCGGGAAATCGCGCGCGTCATCGGCATCGGCGCGGTGAAATATGCCGACCTGCTGCCGAACCGGCAGAGCGACTATATTTTCAGCTGGGACAAGATGCTCGCGCTGCAAGGCAACACCGCGCCGTATCTGCTTTATGCCTACGCGCGGATTCGCAGCATTTTCAGGAAGGCGGCAGAATCATCCGCCATTCAACTTCCAACAACCAACATTCAACTGTCCGCCCCGGAGGAGTTCAGACTGGCCCGGCACCTGGTCAACTTCGGCCTGACGCTCGAAGCCGTCGCCGACGAGTTGCGACCCAATTATCTTTGCAACTACCTCTTTGAACTCGCCGGCAAGTTCACCTCATTCTACGAAAATTGCCCGGTGCTGAAGGCTGGCGATGCCGCCACCCGGGCCTCACGACTGGCGCTGTGCGATCTAACCGCGCGCGTCCTGAAGCAAGGATTGGAAACGCTCGGGATTGCGACCGTCGAGCAGATGTGATCATCTGCCCGAGAATTATTCTTGCCTTTGGCGCCGCCGTCCGCCACTTAAGTGACTTAACATGAGCCAGAAGATTTTCATCGGCACGGACAGCGGCGCGACCACCACCAAATTCTCCGCCGTGCGCGAAAGCGGTGAGGCCGTCTCCACCAAGCTGCTCCAGCGCACGACGCAGTCCGAAAAAGGCCGCGAAGCCGTCATCAGCGGCTGGATCGCGGGCATCGGCGAGTTTCTGGCACAAAACGATCTGGGCTGGTCGCAGGTCCACGGCGTCGGCCTAGCGATTCCGGGACCGTATGAGCGCTACGGCGTCTTCGGTAAATCGCCGAACCTTCCCGCCAGCTTCTGCGGCTGGGATGTAGGCGCCGATTACAGCGACGCCCTGGCGAAACAAGTCGGCCGCCCCGTACCGCTCGCCGTGGGCAACGACGGCAACTACGGCGGCGTGGCCGAGGCCCGGCTTGCGCGCGGCGACACCAAGGCATCGGTCGCCATGCTCATGCCCGGCTCCGGTCTCGGCGCCGCATTCGTCGGTGCGGACGGCCTGTCCCTCGACGGCGACACGCTGGCCGGGATGGAAGCCGGCCACATGCCCGTGCCGCTGCATCTGCTCGGCCTGACCGGCAAGCCGTTTCCTTGCGGCTGCGGTCGCGACTGGGGTTGCGTGGAGGCGTACACCACCATTTCCAGCCTGCCGCATCTGCTCGCGGAAAAAATATTAAAATATCCGGACCACGAGCTCGCCAAATCCGCCGCGCCGATCAAGGAAAAAATCTTGTCTCTCCGCAGTCGCGCGCAAAAAGGCGACGCACTGGCCTTGGAAATTTTCGATTTTCAGGCGCGCGTGATGGGCCTACATGTCGCCAACCTCGCAATGGCGCTGGATCCCGGCATCTTCGTCATCGGCGGCGGGCTGATGGACCACGAGGCGACCACGCCGGAATTCCGCGATCGTTACCTGCGCCTCATTCGCCAAACCGCGCGCCCGTATCTCTGGCCCCAACAGCGCGACACCCTCAAAATTGTCCCCGCCGTTCTGGGCGACCTGTCACAGGCCATCGGCGCAGCGCTGGTGGCGCTGTATCAAAGCCGGGGTTGAGACTTGATTTGGCCCGATTTGGTCTTTGCCGGCTCCGCCTAGGATAATTTCAGTTTCTCCGGGCCGTTTACAAGGCCCTGAGCTTCCTCGACCAAGGCACGAATGCGTTGGGCATCCGCCTTGGCGTGACCGTGGCCGACCAGCGGATCCGTGCCGCCGGAAGATTCAATCAGGACGTCTGACCAGATGAGGCCCGTCTTGATGTGGACCGACGCGACCTTGCTGATGCTGATGCTAATCTCGTCCTGGCTGAACCACGAGCGCTTATGGCGGATGACCGCCCGATCCGTCACCTCAATGACGGTGCGGAACAGATGGTTTCCGCGGGTCCAACGGCTCGCCTTAAAGATTTCTGCCATGCCGCCACTTTGGTTCACGAAACGGGTTTCAGCAAATGGGGTCTTTCGCCCATGTGCGGCTGCGGCCTGAAAACCGGAGCGACAACCCTGACCACCGGCGCAAAGTAAGAACCAACTGCCCCCGTTGATACGCTTGCAGCACCCTGCCACAACCCTACCCCGCACAACGCCGCAGTTGAACTTGCCACGCGCATCGGCTATTTTCTTACGACTATGACGTTGACAGAAAAGATTCTCGCCCGCGCCGCCGGCAAAACCTCGGTGCAGGCCGGCGATAACATCTGGGTGAATGCCGACGTGCTCATGACGCACGACGTTTGCGGACCGGGCACCATCGGCGTATTCAAGCGCGAGTTCGGCCAGACGGCGAAGGTCTGGGACAAAAACAAGATTGTCATCATCCCCGACCATTACATCTTCACCGCCGATTCCAAGTCCAACCGCAACGTGGACATCCTTCGCGATTTTTCGCGCGAGCAGGGCATCGAGTATTTCTACGACGTGATTGACGACGCGAACGGCCACTGGGTCTTTGATGCGGTCAAGGGCAACATGAAGCGACAATACGGTTCGCGCTACGCCGGCGTGTGCCACACCGCGCTGCCCGCGAAGGGACACACGCGGCCGGGCGAAATTCTTTTCGGCACCGATTCGCACACCTGCATGGCGGGCGCGTTCAACCAGTTCGCCACCGGCATCGGCAACACCGACGCGGGTTTTGTCATGGGCACGGGCAAGTTGCTCATCAAGGTGCCCGAGACGATGCACTTCCGGCTCGAAGGCAAACTCCAGCCAGGCGTGATGGCGAAGGACATCATCCTTCATTGCATCGGCGAAATCGGTTTCGACGGCGCGACGTATCGCGCCATGCAATTCGACGGCGAGGGTGCGAGCAATTTGTCCATTGATGACCGGATGACCATCGCGAACATGGCCATCGAGGCCGGCGGCAAGAATGCGATCTTTGAATTTGATTCGCGCACGGCGGAATATGTCGATGCACGGGTAAAATTAAACGGCACCAAATCCACCTACCAGCCGGTCGAGCGCGACCGGAACGAGAAGTTTGTATACGAACTCGTCGTGGATTTGAGCAAACTTGAACCGACCGTCGCCTGCCATCCAGATCCGGGCCAGCGGAAAAAGGCCAAGGACATGGGCGACACAAAACTAGATCGCGCCTACGTCGGTTCCTGCACCGGCGGCAAGACGAGCGACTTCGTGGAATTCGCCCGTGTCTTGCGCGGCAAGAAAGTGGTGATCGACACCTTTGGCGTGCCGGCGACGCCGGAGATCGTGCGCGATTTGCAGTCCACTTATTGGGGCAACACGACCATCTGGGAGGTGCTGGTGAACGCCGGCGTGCAGATGACCGAGAATGCCGGCTGCGCCGCGTGCCTCGGCGGGCCGGTGGACACATTCGGCCGCATCAACAAATCCGGCATCAAGTGCATCAGCGCGACGAACCGGAATTTCCCCGGCCGCATGGGCGACAAGGAATCCCAGGTGTTCCTCGCGTCACCGATGACGGTGGCCGCGAGCGCGCTGACCGGCAAAGTGACCGACCCGCGGGGGTATTTGGGAAACTAGCCCGAAGAATTAATTCATTTACCCCTGGTGAGGTTGCTGATGCAATCTGCCGGCGGTGAATTTTTTTAACGACTGCTCAAGTCTTCAAGTTCCTTGATGAAGGCGTCCGGTCCGCCTCCCTGATAGCCATCCTGCCTGCCCAGTTCCCTGCCGTCAGAGTTCAACAGCACATAGGTGGGATAACTGTCCACGCCGAACTGCGTGGCCAAGGCTTCATTGGCTTGCTTCTGCCCGGCGCTCTGCAGCGTGTGGCGCAGAAAATCCACCTTCACCAGTTCAAGTTTCTGGGCGGCGTAGGCGGCAAATTTTTCGGTGGAAAACACTTCATGGTCGAACTTGATGCACCACGGGCACCAATCGGAACCGGTGAAGTCGAGGAGCACCCGCTTGTGCTCCGACTGCGCCTGTTTCAAGGCGCCGGGGAAGTCTTCACGCCACACCGCCCCCGAGGTGCGCGCCGGCGGGGCGGTTTGCTCCCGCGTCAGGTCGGGCGAGTACCCCACGGGCTGGTGCAGAAGCTGGTCGTGAAATTTGGCGTTGCTGGCGGCCTGCTTGAGTTCCACCGCCTGCGCCTGTTTGGGGTCGTAGCCGAAATGTTTTTGTAACGCGGGCGAAAGATTTTTGAGCTTCACGTTGGCCATGCCGCCGGCGTAGATGAAATAAATATCCGTGGCGCTGACGCTGGTGACGGTGAGGTTGCTGTAAACCTCGCTGCCGGCCTGAAGCACCGGCAACTGCTCGTCCGCGCGGGCGACACCGATTGCGGCGACCAAAAATAGCGGAAAAATCAGAGATCGGCAGCGCATCGATTGGTCATTTTGCCAGGTTTGCCCCCGGCAGGTAAACAGTGAAAGTCGTGCCTTCGCCGGCGACGGTGTGGACATGCAGCGCGCCGTTGGCAGCCTTGACGAGGCGCTGAACGATGTTCAGACCTAGGCCGGTGCCCTGGCGCGGGCCTTTGGTGGTAAAATACGGATCGAATATCTTCGGCAGCACCACCGCCGGGATGCCAGGACCGGTGTCGCGCACCCAGAGGGTCGCCAGCGGCGCGGTGTTCTCCATGCTCTCGACGTTAAGCAGCCGGTCGTTCGGACCGTCTTTGAATTGCGTTAGGTCCAGCGGCGCGCCGAGCACTTCGCCGCCGATTTCCACACGGTGTGGTGCCGGGGTGCATTGGAACGCATTGACAACCAGATTGAGCAGAATCTGGATGAGATCCGTCCCATTGACCTTGACCGCGATTTCGCCGATGAGCGGCGTCAGGCGGAATTCATTTTCCTGCAAACTCGGATGCACGCGGACCAGTTGTTCCAGATCGCGCAGCAATTGGTTGACACCGGCCGACGTGCCGTCGCTGCCCTGGCGGCGGAGAAAACCCAGGTACCGGCGTTGAATCTCGATGCAGTTGCTCATTTGCCGCTCCACCGAACGCAGCCGTTCCTTGATGAATTCCAGGTCCTCCACCTCCAGGTTCAAGTTCTGGTTCAGCTTCTGATTCAGGAGCTGCACAAAACCGAAACTGACCGAGAGCGGGCCGTTGATGTCGTGGATGATGCTGGCGTAGATGTCACCTCGCGTCTGGGCGATTTGTTCTTCAACGCGCTGGTTCTGGAGCTCGGTGAGCAATTCGTGGACTTTTTCGGCGCTGTTGTGGATTTCACTTTCCAGCACGCGCCGCTGCATTGCCTGGCCGACCGCATTACGGATGGTGCCGACGTCCCACGGCTTGTTGAGGTAGTCGCAGGCGCGGAGCCGCAGCGCCTGCCGCATCGTGTCGGTCGTCTCAAACGCCGTGATCATGATCGCCTCAATGTTTGGGCGCACAAACCGGAGGCGTTCCAGCAGCTCGATGCCGGACATGCCCGGCATACGGATATCCATCACCGCCACGTCAATGTCATTTTCACCGGCCAGTTTAATCGCCGTCGCGCCATCCTCGGCCAGCAGCAAATCGTATTTCTCCTTGAAAACCATCTTCAGCGCCAGCCGCGGCCCTTCCTCGTCGTCCACGATTAGCAGCGTGCCGCGCCGTTTCGGTGCCGGCGTGGCGGCGATCAATTCGGCAAGGGTCGAACGGGTCTCGGCAAAGGGATCAGCGGTCGCGGACATACCCCCACGACACTAGCGCAAAAAAATTGGGCCTCAAGCAGAAACCGTCCGGCGCAGCCACTCCAGACCCTGCGTCGCCGTCACCTGCTTGAACGTCGCCCGGTCCCATACATTCAAAAACTTTTTCACCTCCACGCCGGCTGGCGAAGCCAGCGCGATGAACACCGTTCCCACCGGCTTTTCTGGCGTGCCGCCGCCCGGCCCGGCGATGCCCGTCACTGACAGTGCAAAATCCGCGCCGAATCTCTCCCGCGCGCCCAGGGCCATTTCCCGCGCCACGGACTCACTCACCGCGCCATGGGCCGCCAACGATTCCGCGCGCACGCCGAAAAACTTCTCCTTGGCGGAATTTGCGTAGCTCACCACGGCGCCGAGAAAAACCTCCGACGCGCCAGGGACGTCCGTGATTCGATGGGCGATCAAACCGCCGGTGCAGGATTCCGCCAGGGCTAGCGTCTTTTTCTGCCGGATCAATAATTTCACCACCACCTGTTCAATTTCTTCGTCATCAAATCCAAAAACTCTTTCGCCTAAAAGTCGTTGCACCACGTCTTCGCCTTGGCGCACGAGAGCTTCCGCCGTTGCGCCGCCGGCCGTTAACCGGACATCCACCGCGCCGGGCCGCGCGCAGTAGCCGACATCCAATCCACGCTCCACGAGCGGCTGCAAATCCGCCTCAACCATTTCCTGCACGCGCGATTCGCCGATGCCGGTCGTGAGCAACGTGCGGCAGACGAAAATCTTCGTGGCGAATTCCTGCTTGAGCAGCGGCACGACAAATTTGTCGAACATCGGGCGTAGTTCGCGCGGCGGGCCGGGCAGCATCACGAGCCATTTGGGTGCTGGGGTCCTGGATCTCGGTTCTGGGGCCGCGTGTCCGTGCGCGTGTAGCTCCCCAGACGCCGGACGCCAGCCCCCATCCCCAATTTTCATCGCCAGTCCTGGCGCGGTGCCGTTGGCATTTTGGAAAACCAGCGCATCTTCGGGTACGTACGTTTCCACGGCGGTTTTCGACGGACGCGGACGGCCACGCTGGGTAAAGAAATTTTCAATGTGCGCCAGCACGGCCTCGTTCGGGATCAGCTTTCGGCCGAGCAACTCCGCAATAAGTTCCCGCGTGAGGTCATCCGAAGTGGGACCGAGGCCGCCGGTGGTGATGACCAGGTCCGCGCGGCTCAATGCCTCGCGCACGGCCGTCTGGATTTCAATTCCAGAATCAGCAACGGCCACCTGGCGCGAAACGACATGGCCGAGGTCGGCGAGCCGGCGGCAAAGCCATTGCTGATGCGTGTTCAGCACGCGGCCGAGCATCAGCTCGCTGCCGGTATTGATGAGTTCAACCTTCATGCTGATTGAATAAGGAATGCCGGCACGCGTGGAAAGAAATTCCGCTGCAAAGTCAACCGGGTCGCCGGAGCCGCCGACTAGGGAGTCTCGAGGCTGACGTTATCAAATTTCACCTGGCACAGGGTTCCGGCCTTGTGGGAAGTAACGGCCAGGCCGGCCAGCACCGGGTTATTCATCGGAACAGTCGTGGTCCCGATGTTGGCCCAGTTTTTACCGTCCGCCGAGGAATAGGCGGTGAAAACATTTCCCCGCCGCGTCAACCGGAGCCAGCAGGGCGCGGACAGATTCGGCACCATCTGCAACGCCGAAGCCGTATTTCCAGTGTGATCGCGCTGCTCCAGCAAGGCGCCGCTGGATGATGAAACCAGGGCCATCACATTGGCGGCATCAGCGTTAAGCGACTCGCGGATCATCAGTCCCGCCTTGGACCAAGGGTCGGTGTTTTGAACAGACACGACGCGGGCCGTAAGCGTGGCATCGCCCTTTAAGGTCTGATAGACATACCGAAATGCGTCGGCCTGGTTCCAGATGTCCGCGCCGCCACCGCTGACGGCAAATGTTCCCGCTGCCCGCTGGAACGATCCGGCCACCCCAACATCGCCGATGTCACGGGATTGCCAGCCTACCATCGTTACAAAATAAAATACCCCCGCCGCCGCCAGTACCGCAGCGATAATGACCCCCACCACGATGGGATTCATTTTACGTGATTGAGGCTTGGTTCCAACCCCGGCGTCGGCCGGGCCGGCGGCCTTGCGCTCGACGTATTTCTGGCCGGTCAGGATGAACTTGGCGTTGGTGGAAGCTTGCGGGGCGACGATCTGCTGGAAGCACGTTGGGCATTGCATCACCGTTCCACCTTGCGACGAGTCACACATTACGTGCTGGCCGCAGACGGGACAGGCAAATTTAAATTCGCTCATGCTACGCCGGAAACATTTCACATCCGCGCCCCGCCGGCAATGCGGTTTTTTTGGAACTTTGACAGGCCGACCCAATCCCGCCGGGCGGCCACACGAAAAAGTCGCTTTGCGACTTGGCGTTATTGCGCCTTTGCGTTAAAACCTGACCGTGAGCATGAACAAAAAATCCCCCGTTTCCCGCAGCGGCCGTTTCACCGGCGGTCCCGCCGCCGAGGTGGCGCAATTCACCGAATCCATCTCCTTTGACTGGCGTTTGTGGCGGCACGACATCCAAGGCTCCATCGCCCACGCGACGATGCTCAAGAAGATTGGCGTGCTGAAGCAAACCGAATTGAGCGCCATCACCAAAGGCCTGAATCAAATCGGCAAGGAAATTGCCGCCGGCAAATTCAAATGGAAGCCGGAGCTGGAAGACGTGCACATGAACATCGAGGCCGAACTCACGAAACGGGTTCCCGCCGGCGCGAAGCTGCATACCGCCCGCTCGCGCAACGACCAGGTCGCGCTGGATGTGCGGCTCTGGCTGCGCGATGAAATCACCGCGCTGCTCGGCGACATCGCCGGGCTGCAGCGCGCCCTCGTCTCGCTAGGCGAGAAGAATGCCGACGTCATCATCCCCGGCTACACGCATCTGCAACGCGCGCAGCCCGTCTATCTCGCGCATCATCTGCTCGCCTACGTCGAGATGCTCGAACGCGATTGCGAGCGCCTTTGGGACTGCCACTCGCGCGTGAACATCTGCCCGCTCGGCAGCGGCGCGATTGCCGGATCCACCCTGCCGCTCGACCGCGCGCTCGTCGCCAAACTGCTCGGCTTTGTCAATGCCAGCGGCCAGGTTCAGCTCACGCAAAATTCCATGGACGCCGTGAGCGACCGCGATTTCGCCGT
>CAIQEI010000146.1 GCA_903870815.1 uncultured Verrucomicrobia subdivision 3 bacterium | reverse complement strand
TTGATGTCGTTAAAAGGGACGAACGGAAGCCGGTGAACTGGTACTTTTTAACACTTTTATGAAACGCAACCTAACGAAAAATTCAAACATGACATTTAAAGCAATCCTGTTCGCAGGCATCCTCGCAACAACGGCCAGTTCAATAAAAGCCACTCAGCCCCTGGGTGGAGATTATGCGCAGGGCAACCTCCTGGCCGGCTTCACCACGCAGAGCGGCAGTGATTTGATCGTAAACCTTGGACCAGCGTCGTCGGTGCTGGTAAATGGCAACCAATGGAATGTATCCGCCTTACTCCCCGCGAATCTTATCGGTTTGCAGAACACCAGCTGGGGTGTGATTGGAGTTTCAGCCGCTCCCCCTAATTTAGTGTTTTCGACAGCCATCACGGGAAATACACCAAATAGTGTTGCCAACCTCAGCGCTTACAATAATTGCAAGACGGCAGCTACCGGTCTGGGTGGCAATCTAAACTCTGCCAGTGGTTACGGCACTCCGGATTCAACCGGTGCGGGTGATTTCAGTTGGAACAATGGAACGATTAATGGGCCTGGCTGGGTTTCCGCTTATGGTTGCAGCCCGAATGACACCACGCCGAGCAGTACATTCAGCACATGGAGTGAAGATTTCTATTCTACGGGGTACAGCACCACCCCCCGCCAAACCTACCTGGGAACTTTCACGCTCAGCTCGGCTGGCATTTTAACTTTCAATACGGTCGGCGGCGGCTCGAGTGCCAGCACCAATGCGTACCTGAACTCGCTCACGCTGACCCCGGCCGGGACGTTGACTCCGAGTTTTGCTACCAACACGTTCACCTATACGGCGACGGAAGCCTATGGCAACAGCCCGACCGTGACGGTGATCAATGCGGATACGACGGCGACGAACCAGTTGATCTACAACAATTTGACCAACCTGCTGGCGTCCGGCACAGCGAGTTCAGGGCTGACGCTGGCCTTGGGCTCAACCAATGTGGTGCAAGTGCAGGTGACGGCGCAGGACGGCGTCACGATTCAGACCTACACGGTGAATGTGATTGAACTGCCGAGCCTGTCGCCGCAGCCGAAGCTGACGAACAGTGTGAGCGGCGGAAATCTGAACCTGAGCTGGGGTCCGCAATATCTGGGTTACCGTCTGCTGGCACAGACGAACAACCTCAGCAAGGGCGTGAGCACGAACCTGCTGGATTGGGGCACGGTGGCGGGCACGGCGTCGTTGACGGCAACGAACATCCCGATCATCAAGGCGAATCTGGACGAATATTACCGGCTGGTCTATCCGTAAGCGGATAGCCGTCCGGGAGGAAAAGATCCACCCCTGCAGGACGAAAGTTTTGCAGGGGTATTTCATTTAATATTCCAACCGCCAACATTTTTAACAATACCCGTTTTGAACACACTCCGCCGGATCCCCTGGATGGTCGCCCTGCTGGCAGGGGTGTTTTATGGAGTCACGGCCAGTCACGGCCTGACGACGACCAACCTGGCGCTCACGGCAAAGATTGCCGGTTGGGATCCGGTGCCCCTGGTGGGGCAACCGCTCCTCTGGCTGTTCACCCTGCCCTTCCGATTATTGGGAGAGGCCTGGGTGCCCTGGGGTTTGAGTTTATTTTCCGCCCTCACCGGCGCCTTAACGCTGGGTTTGCTGGCCCGGAGCGTCCAGCTGCTGCCCTGGGACAAGCCGTGGGAAAACGCCCGGTCCAGCGCGTTGCCAGTGCTGCTGGCATGCGCGGTGTGCGGACTGGAATTCAGCTTCTGGCAACAGGCGACGAATGCCACCGAAGAGATGCTGGATTTGCTGCTGATCGCCGTTTCGCTATGGCTGCTGCTTGAATACCGGGTCCGCCAACAACCCGGCTGGCTGGATGCCGCCGCCCTGGTCTGGGGACTGGGCATGGCCGAAAACTGGGTGATGCTGATCACGCTGCCATTATTTATCGGGGGCGTGATCTGGCTGCGCGGCTGGCTGTTTTTTCAATGGAGATTTGGACTACGGCTGGCGGCCCTGGGTTTGGCGGGATTTTTGATTTACGCATTGTTGCCGCTGGCCAACGGCCTGCTGCCGCATTCGCTCTGGAGCCCGGGTCAGGCGTGGCACAACAGTTTGAGTCAGACCAAAAACATGATCGCGTTGCTGTACCACCAATTTTGGCAGTGGCACCGGTTATTGGCAGGGGCGGTGGTGATATATTTTCTGGTTCCCACCCTGTCCTGCCTGGTACGGCAGCGCGAAGAGGGGTATTCGCGGGCGGATCGTTTCCAAATCTGGATCTACCGGGGACTTCGGGTGACGTTGTTCCTAGCCTGTCTGTGGCTGGCTTTAGACCCGGTCATCGGCCCACGCCAACTGGTGCAACAACAGCTCGGGGTGTCGCTGCCGCTGTTGACCTTTGATTATTTGAACGCCCTGGGGGCGGCCTTTCTCGCCGGGAATCTGCTGCTGATCGCACAAGGCAAGCTGGAATGGTCCCCGTGGTCGGATTTTATCCTCAAGTGGCGGCCCTTGGCCGTTCCCTTCGCGGCCGGAGTTCTGGTCCTGATAACCGCGTTGCTGGCGGTGAGAAACGCCCCCGCCATCCGGAGGGCGAATTTTCATTCCGTGCAACGATTCGGCGAGCTGGCGGCGGATTCATTGCCCGGCGAAAGCGGGGTGGTTTTCAGCGACGAAATGGAAAAGCTGGCAGTATTTCGATCCGCGCTGGCCCATCGTCCCCATGCGGAAGCCTGGGTGACGGTCGATATGCGGCAATTGCCGTTGGCGGCCTATCGGGCCGGGCTAGAACGGCGCCATCCGTGGGGATGGCTGACGGAGGAAAGCCGGCATGACCTCAACACGCTGGAGGTCCTGCGGTTGCTGATAAAAATCGCCGGCCACAACCGGCTGTTTTACCTGAATCCCAGCCATGGCTACCAGTTTGAACAGTTTTATCTGGAACCGACGGGCGCCGTTTACGAGATGAAATGGCGCGGGGACAAGCTCGTGGAGCTACCGCCCAGGTCCCGCTCCGAAACGGATGCCAATGAACGGTTTTGGACTGACGCGTGGGAAAAGGAGTTGTCCCTGCTCGCCACGATCCCCACCAATCATCGGCTGACGGGCTTGGAAAAAATTGAAAAGCAGTATGGATTGACGCCGGGGCCCGTGATCCAGGAACAGCTCCTGGCCAACTGGTATTCAATTTCACTGGATAGCTGGGGGGTGGCCTTGCAAAAGCAAGGCCGGTGGGCGGACGCCCAAGTCCGCCTGGAACAGGCATTGCAATTGAATCCGAACAACTATTCCGCCCAGATCAGTCTGGCCTGCAACACCAACCTCCAGTCCGGCCGCAAGCTGAATCTGGCGGATATGGGCACCGTGGCCGGATGGGTGGGTAACCTGGACCGCCTGGGCCTGGTGATGAACACCGACGGCCCGTTTGATGATCCGATTTTTTGCTATTTACTGGGCTGCGCCTACCAACACTACGACCTATGGGTGCAGGCCGTGGAGCAATTTGAGCGGACCCGCCAACTGGCGCCGGAGGTTACCACCCCGGAATTTGCCCTGGCCAAGCTTTACACCCAGCTCCGGATGACGGACCGCGCCCAACCGCTGATCGATCATTTGCAAGCGGTGGCCAAAAAAGGCCAGCCGAGCAGCGCCATGGATTTGGAACTGGCCATGCTGGAGGTCAATTCATGGATGGCGCAGACCAACCTGGTGAACGCCCGCAGCGCTTTGAAGTCCCTTTTGGAACAACATCCCGGTGACGCCCAGATCGCGAACCGCGCCGCGCTGGTTTACCTCGCCCTGGGTGATTTCACCAATGCCCTGGAGTTGATCAACCGCACGCTGGTTCAAGCGCCGGATGACGTGCCGAGCCTGGAAACAAAGGCCGTGGTGCTGGTGCAATGGGGAAAGGCCACCGCCGCCCGGCCGGTTTTGGATCATATACTGACCCTGACCAACCTGCCGGAAGCGAGATTTAACCGCGCGCTCGTCGAGTTGGAGAGCGGCGATTATGCGGCGGCAGAGGCAGACTATCGCGAACTGGAAACATCGGATGGGCAACGGGGGGCCGCTTACTACGGACTCGCCACCATTGCCACGCAACGTCACGATACCAACCAAGCGGTGGTTTATCTCAAGCTGTGTCTCTCCAACACACCGGCCTCGACGTACCTTGGGCAACAGGCCAGCCAATGGCTGCGAACCATTGAAGTGGACGCAAAGTAAATCAGACTTTGGATTTCCTGCAACTCCGCCACAGCAGTTCAAACTGGAGGGCCGCCCAGGGCGACGAGGGACAAGGGGCAGATGGCGAGTGCGAGTGGCGAGTGGCAGATGGCGACGGACCTTTTGCTTGGGAGCAGAGGCTGCGAACACAGAAAGTCTGTGAGCGTTTCGGAAACTGGGTCGCGCTGCGCTGGCCGCCGCAGTCCAAAACCTCGCGGAATATTCCAAGCGGGATTTTTATATCGGCCAGGGAAATTAACTGCCAAGGCTAAAAAAACGCGATCGGCGGGACAACCGCACGCCGGAACCACCTTCATTTGGCGGACAGCAAAACGGTGACCCGGCTGATTTTATGAAGTAGGGGAAGCTTTTTCTTTTTCCGGGTGTCATCCTGATTGTCAGTGCCGTTGGTATCCTGGTTGTTTTGATCACTGGTCGTGGCGGCGGCGCTATTGGCTTGTTCGGAAGCCTTAGCGGAAGTGCCCAACGTGGACTCACTCGGCCCCCCCCCGACCGTGACATTTTGAGAAAGCAGGGTGGCATCAACCGTACTGCCGCTGGCGGACACGCCACCAACCCCGATGATAGTTCCAGACACTGAGCCGCCAGCCGAAACGCTGGCCGATCCGGCGGAAAGCACGGTGCCGTTGAAATTTCCGGCCGTGTTAACGCTGGAATCCTGCCGGGAAATCACCAAACCGGCGATGTTCCCCTGGGCACTCAGATTGACGGTGCCGCCGATAACGCCGGAGTTGCCAAGGTCAATATTACCCATGGCCGGGGTGGCGGCAATGCCGGGGGTTCCGGCAATCAGGTTGATAACCGGCCCACCGGCGGTGTTGCCATTCAGGGCGTATTGCAACACGCCGGCATCGCTGGAAGAAATATTACCAAACGGGGTTTCAACCGTGATATTACCGGGCAAGGGATTGCCGCCGGGAGTTTGGATATTCCCGGGCAGGCTCGTGGCCACCACGCCGCTGCCATAAACCTGATAGCCGAGATAAAAATTGTGGGGCCCAATCTCCGTACTCCCGGGCAGACTAATTGAAGAAACCAGGGGAATCGTGGTATAAGTATTACCGCCCGACCCAACATCGACACTGCCATGCAATGACAGAATCGAGATATTGCCCCCATTGAAAGCGGCGATGCGGGAACCGTTAATTTCGATGTTCTGGCCAGCCGTAACCTGAACATCGCTATGGCCCGTGGTGTAGATGCCATAAGCATTAGCATAGTTCCCGACCGGCACCTCATCAGAACCCAAATCCATGGTCCCGTTGACGTTCACAATGACATCACCGCCATACATGGAAGCAATCCGGGAAGTCAACATGTCCAGATCGCCAGACACGGTCACATCGACGGCGGCCCCCACACTCGTCAAGCTGCCAAGCGAATTATAATTATCGTTGACCGCCGTGGAGGAAATCAACGGCCCGACAATTCCCCAAGACTCGATGCCCTGACTATTGCCAAGGCTCATGGAACCGGCGGTAATATTTAATTGTCCCGGCCCGCCGATTTGAATGCCGGGAGCAACAGAACCGGACGATTTAGAGCTTGAGTTGTAAAGCTGGCTAATGGTGTTTTGGTCCACAAAGGTGACCGTATCGAGCACGAGGCGCCCGTTTTGAACCACCGGCAAGCCGGCTGCATTCAGACGAATGACGCTTAATGCACCATAGGTTATGCCATTAATTGTAGTGGTATTATAGGCTTTGTTGCCCACCAAGTTACCATTCCAGCCATTCATCCAATCCTGAACGGTCGGGGACATTGGGCCACCAAATCCGAGACGCAGGGTGGTGGGATTATAGATGAAACCCGGATTACTGGCCGTGGCACTACCGCTGGAAGTTGGAAAGGCCCAGATATTCTGCCCGGGAAATTGAGTGCTCGCCAAGGTAATTAAGTAGTTGTAGTAATCTTTTAGCTCGGCGGTGGTCGCGGACGAAGGGATGACAAGATTAGCGGCGACGTAAGGGTCCGCGATCAGGTAGAAAATAGTGTCCCATCGGGAAGGATTCACCGGATTGTCCATGCCGTAGGGGACGGTGACAATGGCCTGCCCCAAAGTCTGAAAGGAGTAAAAGGGGGAATAATAGATTTTTCCAGCCACTTTCACGAAGGACACGTCCGTGGGATGCAGGTTTTCCCCAACAAAGCTGGAATTATTCAGGTCCTTTCCAACCGTGATCTGAGTCGCCTTGGTCGTATAGATATCCACATTATTCAGACTGCCGGAAACATTGATGACCACCGGATTCGGATTATTGAGTTCGGTTGGGGAAGCGGCATGGCTGGCACCGGCAAATATCATGGGGTTATTTTGCGAGTTCCAGATAGCGCTGGCGGAGTCGGACATGAAAAACTGGGGGTTTTCGCCAGGGACGAAATTTCCATTGGGATCCGTGTAATAAAGAAGCACCCCCGTGAAATCACCACCGTTTAGGGTGGTGATATCAATATTGCCAACCGGGGATTGATAAAAGGTCATGTTTTGATACAACTTGAAACCACCGGAACCGGCGGTGACCTCAAGCGAGGGGGGGAGCACAATGGGAACGGGATCATTCCGGGGCATATCGCTGCCGCCGGTGATGGCCACGGCATTGCCGGCATTGAGACTAACCGAGGCATCGGAACCATAATTGAAGTAATGGATACCCTGGCCGCGGGAGTTAAAGACGCCATTCGGATTGCGAACTTCCTGCAAATAAATGCTCCCGTGAGGCGCGTTTACCGTCCAGGATCCATTGACCAGGCTTAAAGCAAAAAAACTGTTGACATCCTTAACCTCAGGGTTGCCATTGGGATCCAAAACCGGATTTCCCGCTGCATCGGTTACATAAGAAACGGCAATGGACCCCACGTTTCCATTTTGGGCGGTAATCGTCCCAATGCCATTGGCTTCCACAAAATGGCCGTAGATGTTCCCGTTTTTTGCGTTGACGGTGACATTGCCCGGTTGCGAGCCGAAGGCACCTGATCCGGCATCAAACATGGGATCACTCAAACCGGGAAGAAAGCTGGTCACACTTCCGCCGGCCGTGATGGTGACATTGCCGCCGGCTGCAGTACTGATGCCGCCCAAGGTTGCAGAGACCTTGTAGCGATAGGGCGCGGGGCCCTGATTGAATTGATACCCATTGGGATTACTGCCGGAATTAACATCTCCATCACTGGCAACGATGCTAATATTGCCGCCGAGCGTGGTCGTAATTGACCCAAGCCCGGAATTGGCGACACCCGGTGTTTCCGAGCCCAGCCAGCCTACCTGAACTTCATTAGCAGCCTGCAGGTTAACATCCCCGTTTTTGGCAGTGATATACGCATTGTCATCCAAATAAATCCCGGCGCTGCCAGAGGCCGGCATTGAGCCGGGAGACAGTTGCGTGCCGGCCGTCAAGTTGACGCTCCAATTCTGGCCGGCTTTGATCCCGGAATCTGAATCTAAAATAATGTTGTTACCAGCGGACAAGCCCAAGGTGGCGATGGTGGCACCCTGGTTCGCCAGTGACCAAGGGGTGCTCAACTCGATGTTATTCAGAGCCTGCAAATCAATCCGCGTATAGGCAGAGAGGTCGCTCGAGACGTTAAAGTTGGCGTATTGATTGGGGTGCGACGTATCGGTGATGGTGTTGGGCGTGGTGGGATCGGTGGAAAGAAAAAGGTCGCCGGGATTGATCAAATACGCGAAGTAACTGCCAATGGTAGAATTGACGGTGCCGGCGGTAACGCCATTGCCAAAGATTTCAATGATACCGCTTTGTCCACCGGACACCCCGGAAACAGAAATGGTGGAGCCGGCAGTATCGACAAACGTATTTTTGACCGCGTTTAAGACCACAAAACCACCGGGACTGGGGCTGGTAACCGTTGGATCACCATTGGCCGAAATGACCGAAGTGGCTCCAAGGTTGAGAGCCATGCCGGCATCGATTTCGATAACCCCGTTGGCCTTGAGAACGGAATTGGCCTGAAGAAGCCCATTCTGATTCACGGTATTCGCGTTCAGCAAGATCTTTCCGCCTTCCGCCTGAATTCCCGCGCCAGCGTCCACCGATATGGTGTTGCCGGCGAGCAAAGACAAGGTGTCCAGTAGGCCGCTTTTATTGGCCAGGTTCCAAAGCGAACTGACCTCAATATTGCCGGAAGCCTGAAGGCTGACCTGCGAAAAGCCCGAGGACAAGGAATTGACATTGAGGGCGAGCTGGCCCGACACAGGGCTGCCATCGGAATTGAGCGTTATGTTGGCGGTGTCGAGGGAAAGGCTGCCGTCCGCATAACCGGCAATGGCGTGGCCATTAATGGCAGACTGGAGGAGCCCCATCTGGGGCGCGGAAATCGTCACCTGACCGCCGGCCCCGCCCAAGGCGCCACCGGCAACGTCGATGAGGGAACCGCTTTGATCGGAAAAACTGCCAGTGGAATGGAGGGTGACGGAGCCGCCGGCGCTGGCCCCGGTAGAATCACCCATCGCTGAAATGGTTGAACCATTGCCGAGAACAAGAGCGGAACCCGCCTGAAGGTTGATGGTGCCGGAGCGGTTGCCGATGGAAGCAGCCGAGTTCCAGATGGAATTGGCTTGAAGGGTTCCGGATTGTTCCACGATGGGAGCGCTCACATTAATTTTTCCGCCGTCCGCTTCGATCATCGAGCCGGCGGCCAAGGTGACTTGATTACCAGCCACCAACGAGACGGACCCGAATTCTGCGCCACCGGAGACCGGCGTACCCATGGGTGACACAGTGAGGTTGTCCACCGCTTGAAAGCTGAGGTGGCCGCCAGCCGCCGGCTGAACCAAGCTGGTGGCTAGATTGAGGTTATCGGCCACCAGGGTGGCGTTGTTGGCGAGGAGGTTATTCGCACTCAAGTTCAGATTCCACCCGGAGCCGGCAGTGATGGCCAAACCGTCCCCCAGAACCAATTGGCTGCCGGCGGTCAGGGTCAAGGAGGCGGGAGCGGCCGAAGCAGCCAAAGTCCACGCGGCATCCAGTTCAAGACCATACTTAGCCTGAAGGTTGATATCACCGGTCCGGGTGGTTTGGAGGGTGCCGCTATTGAGGCTGAGGTCGTCGGCTTGAAGAAGGTTATGGTTGGCGATAATATTGGCGGCCGCCAGATTGAAGCACCAGCCCTGGCTGGCAACAAGGGAGGTGCCAGGATCCAAAACCAGATTGTTGCCGGCCGTGAGGCTCAAAACGGCCGGTTTGATTGAGGCGGGCAAGTTCCAACTGGAACTCAACTCAAGGTTGTCCAAGGTCTGCAAATCAATTTGGGAATAAACGGACAGGGCATTCAGATTCAAGGTTGGATTTGAGCCGGCAGCCGTCGCGGCATAGGACAGGGTCAGGTCATAGGGATTAAGGAGCAAGGCATAAGGGCTGCCGTAAGTTGAGTGGAGGCTGCCGGCGGAGACGCCGCTGCCGATAATATCGAGGATGCCATTCTGCCCACCGCCCGCACTGGCCACGGAAATGGCGGAGCCGGGCTTGTCGGTGAAGGTATTTTTGCCGGCGTTCAGCACGACAAAACCACCGGGACTGGGGCTGGCGGCCGTCGAATCACCGGCGGCGGATAATTTGGAGCCGGCGCCCAAATTGAGGCTGCCGCTCGCGACGAGTTCGATGGTTCCGTTGACATTTTGAACGGAGTTGGCTTGAACCAGGCCGTTCTGATTGACGACCTGGGCGTTGGCCATGATGCTGCCGGCATCGGCGATTAAATTACCGGCGTTATCCACCGAGCCTTGCGGCAGAGTCACTTTGGCGCTCAAGCCGCGGCCATCCGGTGACATGGAAACCAAAACCTGCTGGCCGGCATAGAGGCCGATATTGCCGGCCGGGGCGGAAATGGTGCCATTATTTTCGATGTCACTGGCAATCAGGTAGGCCGAGCCACCGCCCGCAATGTTGATCTGTCCGTAGTTCACGATTTTGGCGGCGGGCGGCAGGGCGCTGAAAGACCAAGGGCCACCGCCGGAAAGATCCGGCGGGGGCGTAGGCGAGGTGGTCATCACCAGACCATGAGCATTGATGACGGCCGCGCCGCCGATAGCAAAACCGTTTTGGTTCTGCAGAATAACATAACCATTGGCGTTAATATTTCCGAGGATTTGGGACGGGTTAGCATCGTTAATTTGATTCCAGGCGACCGAAGAAGCCGAGGGCTGAACGAAAGTCGTGGTCTCACCCGGGTTGATATTAAAGCTTTGCCAATTTATGAGGGCGGTGGTGGACGATTGATTAATGGTGAATTGCGACCCCGAAGTATTGAAGGAAGCCGCCCCCTGAGAAACGGAGCCACCGAGAGGATTTGCCCGAATTTGAAACGGGCACGTCAGGCAAGCCACCAATGACAGAAAAGTCACTGATTTTAGGCGAACTTTTAATGATAAAACGGTGACCATAATCAAACAAATCGGGCCCGGTCAAACAGACGGGTCATGATAGCATTATAACGCATCGGGGGATCATTTTTTAGGTTACAATCGTGTGAACATTTCAGAACTGGGCGGACAAATCGAAACTAAAAACGGGCACTTCAGCGGGCGTTGAACTGGTCCCGATCAAGGGCCAGGAGAACAGGAACCGGCTGGCCCAATGGGAGCCGACCGAGGCGGTGAACCCGAAGCCGGTGCTCCACAGGTCAACCTCATCCGGGCGCCCCTGAGGATCCAGCAGGTAGCTGGCGGCACGATCCATGTAGGCCAAACCACGGACGGTAAGCGGCTGGCTGCCATAGACCACGCCAACGGTATGAGAAGGCGTTTGTGATTCGACCGAAAACCGCCAGCCGGTGTCGCCAAAATTTTCGCCTTCATGGTACCCCCGGACACTGTTGACCCCGCCAATTCCGTATTGTTCGGTGCTGATCAACGGCTCACTGGCCCACTGGCCGTTGGCATGGAGGGAAACAACCCAATGTTGGGGGAGGGTGAAATCTGCCGACAGGGTCGGGTTAAGAGTAAACCAATATCCAGTGGACTTGGCGGAGCCCGTTATGCCCTGGAGCGATTTTTCACCGGAAGTCGACTGGTTGCCATTGGTGGTCGTGGAACTTGAATACCAAGTGTTGGCGGTACCGCCGAGCCCAAAAGTAATGGTGGCATTAGGATTGCGCCAAGCGCCATTATAACCGAAGGCCAAGGGCAAATATTCCAACGAGCGATCCGTGACCGGCACCGGAGAAGCCACAAAACTGGAGATGGTATTGGCATTACCATTCTGGTCAAAGGTCGTTATGGCAAAGATAAAGTTGTTGGTTTTGACACTATCTATCTGATAGGTCTTGTAATCAAAGCCGCCTGTAAATCCCGATTGAAAATCAGCCGTGGCGGGGGCCGGGACGCTCAAGCGGACGCCGGCATCCTGGTTGATGGTGGTGTCTTCCTGGTTGTCCTCTTGCGTAACTTTTAGAAAGCCGGGGATGTCTTCGATGGTTTTATTGACTGGAGTGAGCAGGCCGGTATCGCTGGTTGACCGGCTGCCATAAATGTTTAGTTCGCTGCGCCCGGTGGGCGGCGGGAGACGGAACTGCCGCGTGGCCTCACTGTAACCGAAACTCCCCGGGTTATTGGCAATGACGTTTTCGATGGGCTCGGGATTCCCCAGCGGCAGGCGGTAGAATCCGCTATAATTGGCAATCAATGGCTGGTCGTAAAAATTCCACTGGCTGCCCTGTTTGTATTGCTCCGGGGAGAAGCCGTATTGGATGCCGAGGGAGTGCTCCAACTGCCAGAGGTTGTTGTCCACAGCCGAGGCGTTCACCCGGAGATCGGGTGTGCCGGGGGAATTTTGATTGTTGAAATCGAGCTTGCCGTGAATGGGCAACTGGTCCTTGACTTTGAGATTGAGGGCGCTGCTGCCCGGATCGGGGCCGGGGCCGATCAGGGGGTAGATTTGCCGGTCCTGGTTGGCGTTGGCGCGGTTGAGTTCGGCTTGAAAAATCGGGCCGTTGAGCAGCATGTTGGTGTGCAGGCTGGGCAGCGCGCGCATCACGTTATTGGAGCTGAAATAACGGTTGCCGGTCACATTGATGACCGCCAGCCGGCCTTCCGACACCTCCAATTTGACGGTGGCATTGGTGAGTTTCTGCTGGGGTACACCCACCGCCACCGTCACGAATCCGCGTTGACGATAGGCGCGCTGGAGTTCGTTTTGGGCGGCGATGATGCCATCGAACCCGACATTGGTTCCAAACGCGCCGTCAATATTCGTCAGCACGGCGGCCATGGATTGGGGGGTCAAAGCGGAATTGCCCGTGATGAGATATTTATTCACGGTGAATCGGGGGCCGGCATTGGTGGACACGACATGAACCCGGGTATCTTTGGCGGCCAACAAAGCCGCTTGATCGCGGATTTTTTGGTCGGCCATTGCCTGGAACATTGCGGCGCGCGCCCTTTCAACTTCCTCCTGGGTTGGGGGCACGGCCGGAGGATCGTTAGTAAACCGGACCAGACACCGGCCGGACACCACAACCTGAGGAACTGCGGTTTGAAAGACATTTAAAATGACGATGCCATTGGTGATTTGGTCCGGGGCAATGGCCACGCTCATCATCGGGTAGCCTCGCAGGCAATATTCCCGATGCAAATCAGACGCAGCCTTTACCAGGTCCTCCAAGGCGAGGTGAGTTCCGGTGTGCGTTACAAACAACTGCGACAAAAAGTTGGTGGCCAGCAAGATGTGCCCCTGAACCACATACGACTGGACATCATAGCGGGAGGGAGGACTGGCCTCCGCCACCGTGGCAGGGGCAGCGACGGAAGCCAATGAGGACGCAGGTTCGGCAGCCAGCAGGGAGCCGGAGCCAAGACAAAACAACAACAAAAGCACCAAGCAGGAGATGAGTCCGGGCTGGCAACGGATGCCGATTTTTTTGAAAAACTTCCGGTTCATCAAATGGGATGCGGTCGTCACAATCCACCGCACGTTGCTGCCCGGTCGATCATACCAAGGGCGGCGCATTTCAAATAAAGGTTCATGGCAAATTACTGGACGCCAACCCGGCCGGCTGGTGGCCCGGAGATGCCGCGTGAAAACACGGCGACAAGTTGGGCCATTTATATTACGAACTGTTGTCGGTATTGTGACAATTGGGAAACAACGGGCCTGGCTTCAGCAAATGTAAAACTCACGACCGGAGATTAGATTCATAAGATTCGCGCCGTTATCGGGCTCGCGCGAGGTTTTCCCATGCATAAATTCGAGGTAAAAACCTAAAAAAGCCATGGCCAGCCGCCAAGAATGTTAACCGGTAT
>CAIQEI010000145.1 GCA_903870815.1 uncultured Verrucomicrobia subdivision 3 bacterium | reverse complement strand
TGACAAAAAGTTTCATCATGTCTCGACTGACGAGGTCTATGGCTCGCTCGGGGCCACGGGCTTGTTCACGGAGACGACGCCTTACGCGCCGAACTCGCCGTATTCCTCCAGCAAGGCCTCATCGGATTTCCTCGTTCGCGCCTATCATCACACCTACGGCCTGCCGACGGTCATCACGAACTGCTCCAACAACTACGGCCCGTTTCAATTTCCCGAGAAGCTCATTCCCGTCGTCATTCAAAGTGTGTTGGCTCGCAAAAAGGTTCCGGTTTACGGCGACGGCTTGAATGTTCGTGACTGGCTTTACGTCCGCGACCATGCGGAGGCGCTCTGGACGGTCTTGCAACAGGGAAAACTTGGCGAGACCTACAACATCGGCGGCCACAACGAGTGGGCCAACCTCCACATCGTGAAACTCATCTGCGATACGATTGACGAATTCGTGCCGGGGTTGGGTGGCAGTTCGCAAAAGCTCATTAGCTTTGTGAAAGACCGCCCCGGCCACGACCGCCGCTATGCGATTGACGCGACCAAGATTCAGCAGGAACTGGGCTGGACCCCGGCGCACAAGTTCGAAGACGGCATCCGGGAAACCATTCGCTGGTATATCGATCATCAGGACTGGGTCCGGGCTGTGCTGAAGAAATAATTTTCTGAACGCTTTCGCCCGGTGCGCCATCCAAGCCTCAACGCGATGTTTCAAAGTCCCAAAATATTGCTCCGGTTCGGCCTGTTGCTCGGCGGCCTGACATTCGCGCGCGCGGAGGCGGCGACGAACACCCTGGCCTGGCCGGACGCCGGGGATCGGGTTAGCGCCGACCTTCACGGTGAGCCGCTCTGGCCTTTGCTGGAGGATATCGCTCACCAGACTGGCTGGCACATCTTCGTGGAACCGGGCATTGACCGGAAGGCCGACGTGAAGTTTTCCAGCCTTCCGTCCGGCGAGGCGCTCAAGAAGCTGCTGGGCGATTTGAACTACGCCTATGTTCCGCGGACCAACGAGGCGGATCAGCTCTATGTCTTCGCCACCACCATGCGTGCCGCCACGCAGCGCATCAACGTTGCGGTGACGAATCGGGTCGCGGCGGCGCGGCACGTCGCCAACGAACTTATCCTGAAGGTGAAGCCCGGCACGGACATTGATGCGCTGGCGAAGGCGCTCGGCGCGAAAGTCATAGGTCGCGATGATAAGCTTGGTATTTACCGGCTCCAATTCGGTGACGCTGCCGCCACCGACGCCGCGCTTGGCCAGTTGAAAACCAATTCCGACGTTGCTGCCGTGGATTACAATTACATCTACGATGCCCCGCCCGCGCCGCAGCGCATCGCCAACGCTCCGGTGAGTCCCGTCTCACTCTCGCTCAATCCGCCGGGCGACAGCGGTCGCGTTATCGTGGGCTTGATTGACACACCGATCCAGTCGCTAGGTTCCAATCTCGATCCATTTGTGCTGAAGCCCGTTTCCATTACCGGTGACACCGTGGCAACCAGCACCGATCCCACGCACGCCACCAGCATGGCGGAGACGATTCTCCGCGCCATGTCCGTTCAGGGCAGCAGCACTTCGGCGCAAATCCTGCCGGTGGATGTCTATGGCAACAGCGAGACCGCGACGACTTGGAACGTGGCTTTGGGTGTCCAGGCGGCGGTGAACGGCGGCGCGACTGTGTTGAACCTGAGTCTTGGTGGGACCACTGACAGCGCGATTTTGAGTGACGTTCTTCAGCAGGCCCAAGCTAGGGGCATTGTGGTTTTTGCGGCGGCGGGAAACCAGCCTGTCGCCACGCCGACGTTTCCGGCGGCGGATTCCGGGGTAATCGCCGTGGCTGCCACTCAGGGCGGACAGCTGGCGCCCTATTCCAACTACGGCAGTTTCATCGCCATTGCGTTGCCGGGGTCGAGCGTGGTTTATCTGGGCAACCTGGCCTATGTTGTGCAGGGAACTTCACCGGCCACTGCCTACGCCACCGGCATCGCGGCAGGCGCTCGGAGTGGATCAGGTCAGACGTGGCCGCAAATCATCGCCGCCATGCAGCAGAAATTTCCCGTCCCGGCGAAAAGCAATTAGAAGCTGGCAGCTAGCAGCTGCGAAGCTGAGGAAGGCATGGTAGCTATTGATTTATCCCCAACTCCCATCTTCCATCTGCTATCTTCCATCCGCTGCGAATCAGTGCGCCTGGCAGCCGAACTTGATGAACGTGCCGAGAAACACGCCGACCGACGCGAGCAGTAGCCACGGACTGCCCTTGAGCAGTTCAAGGATGCCCCAGCTGATGAAGAAGGCGAACAGGGCGAACGTCAAAATGGCCAAAGCAAATTTCATTGGCCAAAACAGTACCAATTCTTCCATTCCATGCAAGTCTGGGCCGACCTCATGCCGCAGCGAAGCGTCCGCTCCGCCTGATTGCTACCATGAATAATGCACCGTATAGGTCACGGTGCGTTCTTCGTCGGGTTTCACGGGGATGCGAAACTCGATGGTCTGCGCGTCCTTCTTGGTGAACTCGTCGGATTTGGCCGTGATGTCCCAGTTGCTCCAGCGGTAGAGGTGCTCCACCACGCGAATCTCCACCGGCTGGTCCTTTTTGCGGTTGCGGAGCTTGATCTCGAATGACTCATTGATCCACTTTTCGCTGGTGTCTACGCGGAAGCTGGTCTGCTTGCGTTCGCCCACGAGGTCAAAAGCGTTGCCGGTCGTCACGCGCACGGTTTCATTGCGCGGGGTGTGGTCAATCTCGTTCTCGCCGACGAATTGCAACTGGCCATCGTCATCGCGGCGGTAGAACCGCAGCTTGCCCTTGGGGAGGGCAATGCCAAGCTGGTTCGTCTCGGCGTTTTTGAACTCGCGCTGGACGATGATCTTCTTGTTGCCCGTGTTCCCGCCATATCCCTGGTCGTAGTTCAATCCGTAGAATTGATAGCCCGCCGCGCCGTCATAAACGTAAAGGGTCGGCGCATACATCTTCTCGGCGTGGATAAATTCCACCTGCTTCGTCTCATGATCGTGCAGCGTGGTCGGCCGGCCAATGCTGTAGAGGTGGAATTCATCGAAGGCTTTCTCGGAGACGGCTTTATCTTCTGCCATGGCGCTCATGGCCATGGGCATCGCCCTTCTCATGCCGCCCATGGCATAGTCATTAACCGGCTGAATCTTGTTCACATCGCCGGCCATCAGCTTGATTTTGGCATTCTCAAAGGTCTTGCCGCTATTGTTGTTCATGGTGATCCAGCCGACCAGATCCACGATGTCGCCCTTTTCCGGCGAGACGAGATTATAGCTGGCGCTCCAGTCGAACCCGCCGGTGACGTAGCCGATCTCCGCGTCGAACGCCCCGGGCTGGCCGGATTGCAGCAGCCAGTTGAAGGCCGGCTTGAGAATGGTGTCGTCGCCCAGGTCGGGAAACCGCGGCTGGCCGGGCAGTGAAAACTGGTACTTGCCGTTGACCTCGATGATGGGCTGCGTGAACGCCCCGCCGGGCACAAAACCGCTGCGGATAATTTTGCCGTGTATGATTTCCGTGACCTGGGTGTTGTCTCTGATGCGGATATTTTGAAAATCAATTGTCTTCTGCTCAAAAAGCGATAGCAGCAGTTCCTGCGACACCGGATCGTTGCGGTAATTCTGTTCCAGGATTTGCAAGGAATGTTTCCCCGTCGGGTCGCGCAGGATGACCGAGTCCGGTTCGACCTGTGCGGTCGCGCCGGAATAAACCACGGGGTTCGCGCCCGCCTTCAGGTCGAGCGGCACCGTGTCACGCACGACGGCGAAATTCTGGTTGTAGATCGTAAGCGCCGGTTCGGCGGCGGCGGCAAGCGCCAGCGTGGAAACCAGGAGGAGAACGGGGATTGATTTCATAATTTTGGTGGTAGCACTAGGTCTATGACACGCGACGGGGCAAATATTAGAAGAAACCTACGGGAGTTTCGTGTCGCTGCATCTGGCATAAAGGTAAATTCAACCTTCCGCGGAGACTGTAAAGCAAATTCCATGTGAAATCCGCTGGGTGCCACCGGCCGTAAGCGGGTTTGGCCCCTGCTGCCCCGGACGCGATGCCGGCGTGGTTTGGTAAATAAATCTCTTCTGTCCCAGGTTCGTTTGCTGTTAAATTTCCCGTCACATGAAGTGGACCCAAACCCTGATTCCGACCCTCCGCGAAGCCCCGGCTGACGCGGAAATCGTTTCCCACAAGTTGCTCCTGCGCGCCGGCCTTATCCGCAAGCTCGCGGGCGGTGTTTATACGTTCCTGCCGCTCGGCTTACGCGCCTTGCGCAAGGTGGAGCAGATCATCCGCGAGGAAATGGACCGCGCCGGCGCCATCGAGGTGCTCATGCCGGCCCTTCAGCCGCCGGAAATCTGGGAAGCCAGCGGCCGCGCTGAGACCGCCAGCAATGTTCTCTTCAAGGTCAAGGACAGCTCCGGCCGCCAGTGGTTCCTCAGCCCCACCGCCGAGGAGGTCATCACCACGCTCGCGGCGAACGAAATCAATTCCTATCGGCAGTTGCCGAAAAACTTTTACCAGATTAGCCTGAAATTCCGGGATGAAATTCGTCCCCGCTTCGGCCTCATGCGCGCCAAGGAATTCATCATGAAGGACGCCTATTCGTTCGACGCCACCGACGAGGGCGCGATGGCCAGCTACCAGAAAATGTATGACGCCTACACCCGCATCTTCGCGCGCTGCGGGCTAAAGGCATTTCCGGTCGAGGCCGATACCGGCGTGATCGGCGGCAACTATTCGCACGAGTTCATGGTGCCGGCCGAGACCGGCGAGAACGAAGTGGTGTTCTGCGAGGCGTGCGGTTACGCCGCGAACCTTGAAAAGGCGACCAGCGGTATCCCCAAAACCGCCGCGCGCGAGGTCGGTCCGGCCCTTGAGAAATTCGCCACGCCCGGCGTCGTGACGATTGAGGCCTTGAGTAAGGAACCTTACAAAGTCCCCGCCAACCGCCAGATCAAGACGCTCGTATTCATCGCCGACAGCAAGCCGATCATCATCTTGATCCGGGGCGACGACCAGTTGAACGAGACGAAATTGCTGGCCAAGACCGGAGCCGTCGCCGCGCGGCCGGCCACGCCCGAAGAAATCCTCCCTTTGCTCGGCGCCAAGCCCGGTTCGCTCGGCGCGGTTGTAAATGTTCCGGGGGATGTGAAAGTTTTTGCCGACGAGCGTCTGCAGGGCGCGAACGACATGACGACCGGCGCAAACGAGGACGGTTTCCATTTTAAGCACGTCTCCATCGAGCGCGATCTCAAGGTGACGGCGTGGTTTGATTTACGCACGGTCACCGCCGGCGAACCGTGCGTTAAGTGCGCCAAGCCATTGAATATTCGGCGCGCCATCGAGGTTGGCCACGTTTTCAAGCTCGGCACGAAATACAGCGAGGCGTTGAACGCGACGTTTCTGGACGTGGACGGGTTGCGCAAGCCGTCGGTCATGGGTTGTTACGGCATCGGTGTGACGCGGACGCTGCAGGCGATCATCGAGCAGGGGAACGACAAGGATGGCGTCATCTGGCCGTTGAGCGTCGCGCCGTATCAGGTATGCATCACGCCGCTGACTGTCGCGCCGGACAGCCAGGCGATGCAGCTCGCCGAGAAATTCTACGCGGAACTCACGGCGCGCGGTGTGGACGTGATTCTTGACGACCGCGACGAACGGCCCGGCGTGAAGTTCAAGGATTCGGAGCTGGTCGGCTTTCCCATTCGCATCGGTCTGGGTGAAAAATCTCTGGCGAAGGGCGAGGTCGAAATCAAGCCGCGCAACGGGGCGATGCAATTCGTGAAGATCGAAGCGGCTGTCGAAGCCGTTCTAGGACTGGCGGCTTAGAGCATTGACAGAAAAGATGTAGCGATGGGCAGCGAGGATTTTTGGTTTTTTTGGCGAGGCTTCAGCGAAGGCGCAGGTTTAAAAACCCCTGTAACTGAGCTGAAACGAAGCCAAAAACCAAAAAGACCGCTGTCCACTAGGACCATCAGCCCATCGCTATATATTTGATGGAAATGCTCTATGCCTCTTTCCGATCCAGGCAGTTGCGGACGGCTTGGATGAGTTCGCCTTGGCCGTAGGGTTTTTGGATGAAACTGGCGTTGGTACGGTTGAGGAGTTCGGCGCCGACGTCTTCGGCGGTGTAGCCGCTCATGAAGATGACCTTGAGTTGCGGGGTGTCCGCCATGAGCCGTTCCGCTAATTCAATGCCGGAAACGCCCTCGGGCATCACCATGTCGGTCAGGAGTAGATCTACTTTTCCCGCGTGCCGTTGCCAGACCGTGAGCGCTTCCCGGCCGGACGACGCCTGCAATGTCTGGTAGCCGCAGTCTTCAAGGATTTCCTGTGCCAGTTGGCGCAACATTTCCTCGTCTTCGACGATCAGGATGGTTTCGTTGCCCCCTGCTGCTGTTGCGGGCAATGGAGTTTCCAGCGGTGTGGCTTCCGTTCGTTTGCCGGTGTTGGCGGGCAGATAAACCGTGAAGGTCGAGCCGCAGCCCGGCTGGCTGAGGACTTCCACCCAGCCGTCGTGCTGGCGGGTGATGTTGAAAACGGTGGCCAGCCCGAGGCCGGTGCCTTTGCCAATGTCCTTCGTAGTGAAGAACGGCTCGAAAATGCGGGCGCGGGTCGCCTCGTCCATGCCGCAGCCGCTATCGGTGACTTCGAGTTTGACGTAATGGCCGGCGGAGGATTCGGGATGATATTCGGTGTGTTCCGGGCCGACGAAGGTCTCGGATATTTCTATGATCAATGTGCCCCCTTCCGGCATGGCATCCCGGGCGTTGCTGGCCAGGTTCATGACCACCTGTTCGATCATGCTCTGGTCGGCGTGGACGAACGGCAGCACCACCGGACTTTTGAAGCGCAATTCAATGGTTTCGCCGACCAGCCGCTCGAGCATTTTGCTGGTGTTGCCCACCACTTCGCGGAGGTCCAGCAGCCTTGGCTGCATCACATTTTTGCGGCTCGTCAACAGCAGCTGGCGCGTCAGCCGGGCGGCGCGGTCGCCGGCGGCATATACCTGCGCGAGCGAATCTTTGGCCCCCGGCGGCAGCGCCTCGTCGGAGAGCAACTTGCTCGCGTGACCTTGGATGATGGTCAGCATGTTGTTGAAATCATGGGCGATCCCGGCGGCGAACTGCCCGAAGGTCTTCAGTTTTTCGGATTGGAGCAGTTCGGCTTCCAGGTTGATCCGCGCGGTGATGTCCTCGCCGTAGCAATGCACCACGCCGCTGGTTGTCAGGGGATGAAACGACCAGGCGAGGGTATGCCGGCCGATTTTGGTCAGCAGACCGGTTTTACTGCGGTTGGCGACCAGGCAATCGTGGACGATCTGCGGAAATCCGTCCGGCAGGATTTGCCGCGGGTGCTCCTGGTCGAGCGCCGCCGCCAGCTTTTCGGCGGCGTCATTGAAATAATTGACCGAACCGTCGGCTGAAATTTCCAGCGCGGCATTCGGGTTTTCCTTCACGAAAGCGGCCAGCTTTTCCGTCTCGTTCTCGGCTTTGATGCGTTCGGTCGCCATGCCCACCACGTTGGCGATCGCCAGGAGGAACTGGATGTCGTCCGGCGAATAATTGCGCGGGTGCGTCGAGTGGGCCGCCAGCACGCCGAATGGCTTGTCCCGCGTCGGTATCGCCACGGCCACGCCGCTGGCCACGCCTAGTTCCGTCAACAGTGGGGATTTGGAAAAATTGGTTTCGCGGCTCCAATCCGTCACCACCGACGCTTCGCCGGTCTCAGCCGTCCAGAGCATTTGCCAGTGCCCGGACTCGGCGGAGGTGATGCCGGAAACGGTCTCCGGTGCCAGCCCGTGCACGGCCAGCGGAAACAATCGCCCGTCCGGCAGCCGCTGAAAAAGCATGGTGTATTCCACCGCGAACATTTCCGCGACCCGGTAAACCGCCTGTTCACAAATGACCTGTAAATCGCGGCTGGTCAGGGCGCACTGGCCCACGGCCGCGACGGACGTCTGCTGCATCGCGCGGTTGAGGATTTTTCGCTCGGCTTCGTCGCGTTCCGTTTGGCGTTGCTGCAGGATGGCGGCCATTAGGTCGAATTTCTGCGCGAGCTGGCCAATCTCCCCCTCGGCCGCCTTCAAGCCCGAACGCGCTTGAAAATCCCCCTTGGCCAGCCGTTGCACGGCGCGGGTCAAAGCCCGGACCTGCCGCAATATGAAATGCTCCCCGCCATACCACGCGGCGCCCAGGGCCAGCACGCCGACGATAAAGCTCTCCCAGGGGACGTCCAACGCATAATAACGCAGCCATTCTGGTGCGTAGGCCCAGAACCATTTCTGGTTGATGATGTACGTCAGCACCAATGCCGGCGAGATCCACAAAAAAACGCTTGCCACCAGCTGCATCCGCAGGCTGGAGAAGGTTTTTATGAGTTTCGCAATCATTCCGAACGACCGGCAATATATAACAAATCTTCGGGGACAAAACTATTTTCCCGCCGCGCCGGCCAGGGCCGCCGCCCGTCCGCGCGGCAACCGGCCCAGATGGAAAAGGAGAAAGCCGTTGAGCCACTCGCTCAGTTCATCGGTCTGCGTGCGGCTCAATTGCAGGCGCGCAAGGTCTTGCCAGTCAGCCCCCAGCAGGATCGCCGCGATCTTTTTTGCGCCCGGCGTCAATCGCACTGCCGCCAGGTCCGGCGCCAGGCCGAGCTCGTGCAGGAATTTTAATTCGAACGCGAAAAGGGTTTGCGGCGACGGCTTCTGTTCGCATAGCCATTTCAAATAGCCGCGCGTCAGTTCAAAAATTTCCGGCAGCGGCGTCTCGGTTTCCGTCGCCTGTTCCACAAAATTGGCCGCGTAGGCCGCTTGCTGCAGCTTCGCCAGATCTTCGCGGATTGCGCCGTGCGTCTCGTTCAGTTTGACTTCGCGCAGGTTATGCAGTTCCGAGCGCAGGCTGCGGCTGAAGGAAAAATCCGCCGTGTAAAACAGATCCAGCTTGCCCGCCAGCGGCGACTTCGCCCGCCGGGCGCCTTTCGCCACCGTGGCGATGCGGCCCCGATTCGGCGTCAGCCAGTGGACGATCAGGCTGGTTTCCGTCAGCGGTCGCGTCCGTAATATGATGCCGTGGGCGGACTCGGTCATGTTGATGATGAAATTGCCGGATGTAAGCTGGGAAAGGGCATGATTGGCGGCGCCTGTTTCATGACGCCATCCTCCCCTTTCTATCTTCGCTTCACCTGCGCCGGCAGTTCCGGCGCGATGGAGCCCAGGCTGACGATGTATTTGATGCCCTCGGCCACGCTCATGTCGAGTTTCGTCACCTTGTCCTCCGGCACCAGCACGAGAAAACCGGAGGTCGGATTCGGCGTGGTGGGGATGAAGACGCAAACGACCTGCTCCTTGGTTTTGGCCTGTACCTCGGCGCGTTGTTCGCTGGTCAAAAAACCCACGGAATACATGCCTTCCCGCGGAAATTCCACCAGCACCACCGTCTTGAAGGAATTCTTGTTGCCGGCGAACGCCTCATTGACCTGCTTGATCGCGCCGTAAAACTTGTTCAGCAGCGGCACTTGCATCATCAGGCTGTCCAGCCATTCGATCAGGCGTTTGCCGATGTAGTACCGCGCCAGCACGCCGACGCCGCTGATCAGCGCCACGGCCAGCGCCAGCGCCAGCAGGCTCCAGTACCAGTACATCGGACCCGACTGGCCGTTTTCATAAACTTGTTTCGGCTCGAGCCAGTACTTCAGGAAAAATAGCAGCGTGTCGGTGAAGCTGGAAATCGTCCCGAACACCCACTTGACCGCCGCCAGCGTCAGCAGCGCCGGCAGCGCCACCGCCAGGCCGGTGAAGAAACATCTGCGCCACCTTGCAAAAATTGTCTTTCTCACGCCCGAAGTTTAGCCGCGCGGGAAAGTTGCGCGAGTGAAAATCGTCGGGCTAGCCGCCGCACCAGCCGGTTTTCCTCGCGCTTCATCCGGCGTCGCCGTCCCGCCTGCAAATCGTCATGGCCGAGCAGATGCAGGACGCCGTGGACGACGTACCGCACCACCTCCGATTGCCAGCTCGTCTTGAATTGTTTTGCCTGCGCGAGGGCGACCTCCACGCAAATGAACAGCTCGCCGTGCAATTCCGCATTCCGCATTCCGCATTCCGAATTTGAATGGTCAAACGTGATGACATCCGTCGGGCCTTCGTGCTGGAGAAACTGCCCGTTCACCCGCGCCATTTCCGTCGCGCCGACGAGGGCGATGCCGAGTTCCGCCTCCGTTAGGTTCAGTTCGGACAAAAGCGCCGCCACGATTTGTTTGAGCTGGCGGGTGTTGATTTTCTTCGTCCGCTGGCGGTTGGCGATCGCGATGTTCATTCCTTTTAATCTGTAGGCGACGACGTGAGGAGTCTCTAAATTAAATTTGAGCCTCGCCACTTCGGGTCCTGCGCCGTGATTTCATTCCGCTTTCGCCTTGCCGCGATGATTTTCGTAGGCGGCGATGATGCGTTGCACCAGGGGATGCCGCACCACATCGCGCTTGGAAAATTCCACGATGGCGATGCCCTCGGTGTGCTTCAACGCTCGGTGCGCCTCCGCGAGGCCGGAATGCTTGTGCGGCGGCAGATCGATCTGCGTCTCGTCGCCGGTGACCACCGCCTTCGAGCCGTGGCCGAGCCGGGTGAGAAACATCAGCATCTGCTCGGTCGTCGAATTTTGCGCCTCGTCCAGAATGATGAAGGCGCCGTTCAGCGTTCGTCCGCGCATGTAGGCCAGTGGCGCGATCTCAATCGTCGCGCGCTCCATGTGCTTGGCGATTTCCTCGGCCGGGAGCATATCATGCAAGGCATCGTGCAGCGGCCGCAGGTAGGGCGTGATTTTTTCCAGCAGGTCGCCCGGCAAAAACCCCAGCGCCTCACCGGCCTCCACCGCCGGCCGTGTCAAAATGATCCGCGACACCGCGCCTTCGCGCAGCGCCGAGAGCGCCATCGCCACCGCCAGAAACGTCTTGCCCGTGCCCGCCGGGCCGATGCCAAACGTGATGTCGTGTTTGCGGATGGCCTCGAGATATTTTTTCTGCCCGACCGTCTTGGCCGTCACGCACGGCTTGCGTTCGTGCGTTGTCACGCGGTCGCTCACCATGTCTTTCAACGTCGTTGCGCCTTCGTGTTTCACCACTTGCAGCGCGTGCGTGAATTCGCGGTTCTTCACCGGCGACCCGGCTTGGAGCAGGTTTTGCAGCGACGCAAAAAGTTGTTTCGCGCGCTCCACCGCCTCGGCGGTTCCCTCCAGCTTGATCCAGCCCTCGCGCGCCGTGGCTTTGACGCCGAGTTCAGTTTCCAGCGCCTGCAGATTGCGCGGCTCGTGGTTGAACAGTTGCTGCGCAAACCGCGCATTTTCGTAATGAAGGGTTTCAGTTGCCACAAATCAACAATTATTTTGCGAGTTCCGCCCGCAGCTTGGCTGCGATTTCCTTCAGCGCGTCCGGCAGCACGCCGGTGCCGGCGATGACCGGCATGAAATTCGTGTCCCCGGTCCAGCGCGGCACGATGTGGATGTGCAGATGTTCTGCGATGCCCGCGCCCGCCACTTTGCCGAGGTTGATGCCCACGTTGAAGCCGTCCGGCTTCATCACGGCGGTCAGCGCGTTGGTGCAGCGGCGCACCAGCTTCCACAGGTCGGCCGTTTCCTCGTCCGTCAGGCCGTTCAAGTCCGGGACTTCCTTGTAGGGCACCACCATCAGGTGTCCGCCGTTGTAGGGATAACGGTTCAGCAGCGCAAAACCGGTGCGGTCGCGCACGACCACCAGGTTTGCCTCGTCGTCGGACGATTGCGCGATGCGGGCGAACAAGCCTTCTTTGAGTTCTGGCTTGGGCGACAAAATATATTCAATGCGCCACGGCGCGTGGAGTGAGTCCATCTGGGCAGGGTAATGAGCAGGACGTGGAAAGTCAAAACTGGCGGGCGACCGGTGGGGCGCGTCTTTCGGCGGATCGCTTGAAACAAATTACGGCCGGGCAATTGTGCCGCTTTGCCTGATTGGGGTGATGTGGCAGTCATGCCCCATCAAAAATTACCGCCGCCGCTGAAACAGATGCTTCGCCATGGAAATCAGCCCGGAAAATTTGTAAGTCGGGTCTATGTATTTCTCGATGACGTAGAACGCAAAATAGTAAAACCTGCAGAAGCTCCAAATGCCCAGTGCGAGTAGAATGGCTGTCTGCCATTTCGGATTGTCGAGAAATACCAAAGCCGTCGCCACGATGCCGATGAGCAGGAAAAGGATCCCCTTGAGCTTGATCCAAAATGGATTCGTTAGGTCTTTCATGGGAATAAGCTCAAAATCGCTTTTGCCGCGCGTCCCGCCGCGCCGGCTTCGCCGAGCGACACGATGATTTTGGCAAGTTGAATTTTGATTTGCGCTCGGCGCGATTCGTCCTGCAACAGCTCCAGCGCCGCGTGTGACAAATTCTCCGGCGTGGCTTCATTCTGGATGAATTCCGGGAAAACCGTTTCGCCCGCCAGCAGGTTCGGCATGGTGAGCGATTTCACCGTCACGATGCGTTTGGCGATCTGGTAGGTCAGCCACGAGGTTTTGTAGAGCGTCACCGTCGGGACTCCAAAGAACGCGCACTCCATTGTCACCGTGCCCGTCGAGGCCAGGGCGACATCCGCTTCCGCCAGCGCCCATGGCAGTTCGCCGATCTGGATTTCCACCTTCGCGCCGAGCGATTTCGCCAGCTGCACCAGGGCCGGATTTGGCAAAACCATCTTCGCCTTCGCCGCCGGCACTTTTGCTTGAATCATTTTCACCGCCTCCAGCATCACCGGCAGATGCCGCTGCAACTCGCCCTTGCGGCTGCCCGGTAGCAGAAGAATATTTTTGTAGGAGACGACGTGAGGAGTCTCTAATTTTGTTTGTTTCCCATTGTCTGGTATTTGACTCTGGTCACCTCCGCGGCTCGTAAATCGTAAATCGTCATTCGTAAATCTCCCGACCATGGGGTGCCCGACAAATTCCACGCGCAGCTTCGGTGCGCGCCGCGCATACCAGTCCTTTTCGAACGGGAAAATGCTCAGGAGCAGATCATAATCGCGCGCCAGCTTATCCGCGCGGCCCGGACGCGACGCCCAGACCTGTGGCGAAACGAACTGCACAATCTTCGGGTTCCATGTGGAAAACGGATTTTCGCGGACATATTTCTTCACTGCCTGACCGAAGCGCAGGTTGAATCCGCCGTAATCCACGCCGATGACCACGTCCGGCTTGCGCTCAATCGCCAGCGCGAGCAGTTGGTGGAACAGCCGCCGGAACTTTAAAATATTTTTTAGCACATCCGTAATGCCGATGACCGAGTGCTGCGTCAGGTCGAAGGCCAGTTCCACGCCGGCTCCGGACATCTTTGGTCCGCCCGCGCCGAAGAAAACCGGCGGGGATGGCGGATTGAGGGTGGAAGATTGCGTCCGCAGCGCGGCGACCAGTTCCGCCGCGAGCAAATCCCCGCTCGCCTCCCCCGCGATCAGCATGAAAGTCTTCGGTTTCATTGCTGATCTTTGTAGGAGACGACGTGAGGAGTCTCTAACTTAAATTTTGTGTTCATCCAATCGGCGGTCGTTTGATGTTGCCCGCGTCGGGCTGCCGCAGTTTGGCGAAGATTCGCCAGAATTTCGACCAGAAATCTTCCGTCAACGGATTCAATTTCGGATAACCCGGAATCACGCAGCCGGTGAATGGCCAGATTTCCTTTTCGCTAATGAATTCCGCCCGCACCGGATTTGCCGCGATGTAAAAGCAGACTTTCGCGAACGCATTCCGCTTCCGCTGTTCCTCGCGTAAGACTTCGTCTTGCGGCTGCGGTTGGAATTTAGCCGGCGAAAGTTCCGGCTCCAGATACGTCCGCAAAAACGCCATGCCGTTGATCTGGTCTGAATCCAGTCGCAGTCCCATCCAGACCAGATGAATGTGGTCGGGCATCAGGCAATATATTGGGCAAACCAAACCCTCGCGGACGGCGGCATGAAGCATCAAGTTCTGAAAACGCTGGTGGAACGCGGGCGTCAGCCAACCCTTGGACCGGTCAAACACCGTCAGCGTCCAGAATACCACGGCATCGGCTTGATAATGTTTGCGCGGCAGACGCGGCAGACAGAACGCCCGGTTCAGTGGATCGCGCGCCGATTTGACGGGGCGGTGAAAATTCATGTTTAATTTGTAGGAGACGACGTAAGGAGTCTCAAACTTTTCGGCTGGCTGAAGGGATATGTTTTTAGTTAGAGACTCGTCACCTCGTCTCCTACATGAGTTTGTCATCGCGGGCAAATCTCTGGTCACCTTCCGGTGATGATTATCAAGGTTTTCGGTTTCACGTTTGCCGGCTATTTTATCTGCTGAATCTGCCTCGTGATTTCAAACGCCAGGTCCAGCGCCCGTTTGGCGGATTCGCCGCTTACGACGGGCGTCTGTTTTTCGCGGACGCAGTTGATAAAACTTTGCAGTTCCAGCTTGAGCGGTTCGTCCTTCGCGATCGGCACCGGCTCGCGCACGATCTTTTTGCCCGCAAACTGGCTGACGATGGTCGAGTCCTTGCCGATGCCGAGCTTGGCGGCCAGCACCTTCTTCAGCAGCGAGCTTTCCTCCTCGCCGTCGCGGGCGACGCGGTAAATGAATCCCTCCTGCACGCGGTAATCGAGTGAGATGTAGCAGGGATTGGTCGGGCCGCTGAAGACGCGGATCTTGCGCATCCGCTCCGGGCTGACGCGGCTGGCGGTGAGGTTGGCCACGCAGCCGTTGGCGAAGCGCAGGCGCACATTGGCGATGTCCTCGCTCTTGCTCAACACGGGAATGCCCACGCCGTCCACGCTGGTGACGGGCGATTTCACGAACGCGAGTATCACGTCCAGGTCGTGGATCATCAGATCCAGCACCACGCCGATGTCGGTGCTGCGCGCGGGAAACGGCGACAGCCGGTGGCACTCGATGAAGCGCGGTTCGGTGGCGACGGTTTGGAGAAAGGTAAAAACGGGATTGAACCGCTCGACGTGGCCGACTTGCAGCACGAGATTTTGTTTCTGCGCCAGTTCGCACAGTTCGGCGGCCTGCTCGGAGCTGTCGGTCATCGGTTTCTCAACGAGGACGTGTTTGCCCTGCGCCAGCAGTTGCTGGGCGATATCGAAATGCGTGGTGGTGGGCGTGGCGATGTTCAGCGCGTCGCTGGCGGCGGCGGCCTCGGCGATGGAATTGAAGACGTGGAGCTTGTGTTTTTCCGCGATCTTGCGGGCGGTTTCGGCGTGGGCGTCGTAAATGCCGGTGAGTTCAACCGCGCCGGCGGCGTGGAGTTCGGAGTAAATGCGGGCGTGGTGTTGGCCGAGCGAGCCGGTGCCGAGGACGGCGACTTTGACTTTTGCCATGCGCGGAGTTTGCCAGTGAACATGTCGGCGGAAAATCAAAATTGTAGGAGACGAGGTGACGAGTCTCTAAAATCAAAAAAGAAATTTGAGACTCCTCACGTCGTCTCCTACACTTGCCGCGTGCCAGTTCTCGCTTACATCCTGACCGCGCTTGCCGCGTATCTGCTCGGCTCGATCCCGTTCGGCTTTCTCGTGGCGAAGGCGAAGGGCATCGACATCCGCAGCGTCGGCAGCGGCAACATCGGTGCGACGAACGCCATGCGCGTGCTCGGCAAGCCGGCGGGCATCGCCGTGCTGCTGATGGATGCGCTGAAGGGTTTTGGCGCGTGTTTCCTTGGTGTGTTAATCTACAGTTTTTATTTCAACCAATTTAACGGTTTGCATTCCACCTCGGAATCAATTCCCTTTCCCTCCCAAGCCGGTGCGGAGCTTTTCGCAACCATCGCCGGCATTTTTGCCGTGCTCGGCCACAACTACACCTGCTGGCTCAAGTTCAAGGGCGGCAAAGGCATCGCCACGACGGCCGGCGTTTATCTGGCGCTCGCGCCCTGGGCTTTGCTGGTGGCGCTGGTGGTGTTCATTTTGGCGATCCTGCTCACCAAATATGTTTCCGTGGGTTCCATTGCGGCGGCGATTGCGTTGCCGGTTACGGTCTGGATCATGACCCCGCATAATCTCTTTCTCGGCCTCGTCACCACGGCGCTCGGCGCGCTGGCGATTTACAAACACAAATCCAACCTCCAACGGCTCCGGGCCGGAACCGAGAACCGCCTGGGCACGAAAAAGTCAGCGAAATGAAAATCACAATTCTTGGTGCCGGTGCCTGGGGCGCAGCTCTGGGCAAAGTCCTGTGTCAAAACCGCCACGACGTCACGCTCTGGGACATCAACGCCGCGCTCTTGACCGAACTCAAGCAGGGTCACAGCGAACGGCTCCTGCCGGGTGTGGAACTGCCGGCCGACTGGCAAACCGAAACGGATTTTGCCCAGGCTGTCGCCGGCCGCGAATGTCTCGTGCTGGCCATCCCGTCGCAATTCTTCCGCGACGTGGCGGTGAAACTGAAGGGCCATCCGGGAATATTTGTCAGCGTCACCAAGGGCATTGAGTTTGAGACCGGCGAGACCATGAGCCGTATTTTACTCGAGCAGACCGCGCCGGACCGGGTGGTCGCGCTGTCCGGTCCGAGCTTTGCGCGGGAAGTGGCGCTCGGCATTCCTACCATGGTCGCCTGTGCGTGTGAAAATGAAGCCACCGCCCGCACTGTGCAGGGACTGTTTCATCGGCCGGAATTCCGCATCTACCGCAGCACGGATATTTTGGGCGTGGAATATGGCGGCGCTTTGAAAAACGTCATCGCCGTCGGCGCTGGCGTGGGCGACGGCCTCGGCTTTGGCGATAACACCAAGGCGGGTCTCGTTTCCCGTGCGCTCTCCGAAATGCGTCGCCTTGGCGTGGCGTGCGGCGCGCAGGCGGAAACATTCAACGGCCTGAGCGGCCTCGGCGACTTGATGCTGACGTGTTTTTCCAAACAGAGCCGCAATCGCAGCTTGGGCGAACGACTGGGCCGCGGCGAGAGCATGGACCAAATCCAGGCCTCGCATCCCAAACTGGCGGAAGGCTATCCCACGGCCCGCTCCGCGCACCGGCTGGCGAAGGCCAGGAACGTGCCGACGCCGATCATTGACGAGGTTTACGCGATGCTTTACGAAGGCAAGGAACCGAAGCAAGCCGTGCGCGATCTGATTTCCCGCGCCTTCAAGGCGGAAGACTGATTCAAGTGTGGAGTGCGGAATGCGGAGTGCGGAATGAAGAACGGAACGTATGACGTTCCGGTTTTTGGTAAATGCGCACTCTAGACACAACGTAAGACATGGTATGAGCAACGAAAATTTGAAATTTCGGACAAAGCTGTTTGCTTTGAATGTCATCAAATTGGTTGAAAACCTGCCGCGTGATGGGACATCGATTATTCTCGGCAAGCAGTTACTGCGAGCTGGAACTTCGGTCGGGGCAAACTATCGCGCCGCTTGCCGGAGCATATCCACCGCTGATTTTATTTCCAAAATGGGAACAGTGGAGGAGGAAGCCGAGAATCTGGTTACTGGATAGAACTGCTAGTGGACTCCGGTAAAATGAAGATTGCAGATGCGACTGTTCTGGGCAAAGAAGCGGGCGAACTCACCGCCATTGCGGTTTCTTCAATTAACACCGCAAGAAAATCCAGTGGACGTCGTTGACGACTTTTTTACTCCGCACTCCGCACTCCGCCTTCCGCACTTGAATGCCATTCGCTTATCGGCCGTGAGGTTCCACAATCAAGGCATTGCGTGACATTGAACTGCGTACCGCAATGTGGACAGGTTCCCAAGGTGAGAAAGGTGTCGAACGCCTGGCCGCATTTGCCGCACCGCCAGAGTGCGCCGAGCGGCGGCGCCGTTTTGCAGGACGGACACGCAAAACCTTCGCGGCGCGGAATTTTGGCGATCTTTGCCAGCGCCTGTGCCTGTTTCAAACCGCCCCAGCAATTCATGAGGATGAATACCGCCATGATGCCGAGCCAGAGGGATTGCGAAAAAATCGCCAGGCCGATCAATGCGACCACGCCGATGAAGCCGATGACGCTGGCGGCCATCAAGCTGTTGGCGCGGCCGAAAATGAACCATAAGAGCGAGCGCAGGATTTGGCCGCCGTCCAGCGGATAGACGGGCATCATATTGAAGATCAGCAGGACGAAGTTGATGAACCGGATATTATGAAGCAGTTGATCCGCGTTCGGATTTGAGTCGTACCAGCCGAGGTGCGTGCTTGCCGCGACCAGCCCGGACAGCACGGGAATCAGCCCGACGTTGACCAGCGGGCCGGCGGCGATGCTCCACAGTTGCGCGCCCGGGCGCTGCGGCGGGTTGACATAGGCCACGCCGCCGAGCGGCCAGAGAATGATGTCATGCGTCTTTCCGCCAACTGACCGGCAGGCCAGTTGATGGCCGAATTCGTGGGTCAGCACGATGGCGAAGAGGGCGAGAATTTCCAGCGCGTTCCAGCCGTAGTTGGAATAGGCGTGCGGCCGGCTGGAAAAATAAAGAAACGCCAGAAACCATGCCCAGTGGACATAGACATCAATTCCCGCGAGCCGGAACAAACGGATTGAGCCTCGGTGCGTAGGCATCAGAGCGCTCCCTTGATGAGCTTCAACAACTCCGCGTGCGAATCAACGGCCCGGAATTGCGGGAATTCTTTCTTCACCTTGTCCGGCGCATGGATCAGGAAGCCGACGTTTGCCTCGCCGAGCATCGCCGTGTCGTTGTAGGAATCGCCGGCGGAGACGACGTGATAATTCAGCGACTTCAAGGCGGCGACGGATTTCTGTTTTTGGTTCGGCTGGCGCAATTGATAGCCGGCGATGCGGTTGTTCTCGACGACGAGGCGATGGCAGAACAACGTCGGCCAGTTCAGTTGCTTCATCAGCGGTTGCGCGAACTGCTCGAACGTGTCCGACAAGATGATGACCTGCACGATTGAGCGCAGTTCATCCAGAAATTCCTTGCCGCCGGGCAGCGGCTTGAGCGTGCCGATGACTTCCTGGATGTGCGAGAGCTTGATGCCGTGCTGGTCCAGGATCCCGATGCGATAATTCATCAGCTTGTCGTAATCCGGCTCGTCGCGCGTGGTGCGGCGCAGTTCCGGAATCCCGGTTTTCTCGGCGACGGCGATCCAGATTTCCGGCGTCAGCACGCCTTCCATATCCAAAGTGACAATGGCTTGTTTCATCGGCGCGGAGTTTTTCAAAACGCGGTGAAAGTGTCCAGCCTCGCTCGAGCGTTTGAAGAAATACTGTAGCCGTTCGGAGCGAGGATTTTTTGTGTTTTGGCGAGGCTTTGGCGGAGGAGCAGGTTCAACGCAACCTCATTTCAACTCCGGATGGGCGGCGAGCAGCGCGGCCAGGCCGTTGGTGGCGTCCGGTAAACCGGCATCCAGCCGCAGCGCCTGGTGGTATTGCGCGGCGGCTTCGGCAAATTTTCCGAGTTTGGCCTGTGCCTGCGCGAGATGCGCCCGGGCCGGGGCGTAGTCCGGCCGCAGCTTCAACGTGGCTTCGAAACAACGCGCGGCGTCCGGCCAGCTTTCATTTTGCAAAAAGTATACGCCGAGATTGAACTGCGCGTCGGCGTTGCCGGGGTCCAGCTTCGCGGCCGCGGCCAGATGCTCAAACGCCTGTTTTTTCAGGCCGAATCCGATCAGGCAGAGTCCCAGGTTATACTGGCTGATGACAAAGCGCGGCTCGATCCGGACGGCTTCCTCATAAAGGGCGCGGGCGCGCAAATCGTTGCCGGCTTTTTCAAACGTCTTGCCGAGGGCGTTGTCGGCCACGTAATTGTTTTGCGTCACCGCCAGCGCGTGCAGGAACAGGGCTTCGCTGCTGCGCCAGTAGGAAATTTGCCAGGCGGTGGCGAGGGCATATCCAGTCAAGGCCGCGCCGCCGGTGATCGCCAGCAGCCATTGTCGATTCGGGCGGGCGGCGCACAGTTCCGTGGCCCCCCAGACCAGCACGATAAACAGGCCGATGCTCGGAATGTAGCTGTAGCGGTCGGCCATGGATTGGGCGCCGACCTGCACGAAGCCAATGACCGGCACCAGCGTGCCGAGAAACCAGAACCAGCCGGAGGCCAGCCACGGTTCACGCCGGCATAAGCCGAGTGCCAGGATGGAAAACACCGCCAGAAACAGGACCGAGCCGGCGATGGCGGCCAACGGCCAGTGATAGACGTACGGATAAACGATGGCGAGATCCGACGGCCACAGGGTTTTTGAAATGTAACGCAAGTAGGCCACCGGGACGTTGCCTAGCCGGCTCGACCATTCGACCGGGCTGACCGCGCCGGCGGTCCGTTGGACCAGGAAGGTCACCGCGCAGAGCGCCAACGACAAAATGAAGAAGGGAATCTTTTCGACCAGCAAAGTTCTGAAATTCCGTAACCCGGATTCGCCGCTCCGCATTCTTCCCAGCGGCCACCAGTCCAGCAGGAGCAGCGTGAACGGCAGCGTCACGGCCATCGGCTTGGATAACAGCGCCAGCGCGCTAAAGACCAGCGCCAGTCCGTAAAATCCTTTGGCCCTTGGACCTTGGCCTTTGGACCGGCTGGCATATCGGGCATAGGCAATCAGTGTCAATAGCCAGAAAAACGTGCTCAACACGTCTTTGCGTTCCGCCACCCACGCGACGGATTCCACATGCAGCGGATGCCACGCAAACAGCGCCGCCACGAATGCGCTCCGCCATTTTGCGCCGGTGGTGGCGCGCAAAAATGCGAACAGCAGCAGCGTGTTGGCGATGTGGAAGAGCACATTCACCAGGTGATGGCCGCCGGCGTTCGCGCCGAAAAGCTGGCAGTCCACCATGTGCGAAAGCCAGCTCAACGGGTGCCAGTTGCCGACGTGAATGCCATTGAACGCCCAGACCAGGCCGTGCCACGTCAGCCCGGCTTGGGTCACCGGATTTTCGGAAATGTACTCGTTGTCGTCGAAGTTGATGAACGGATAACCCGTCACCGGCCAGTAAAGCGCCAGCGTGCCGAGCGCGAGCGCGTGCGCGGCCAACAAAAAAAACTTTTGATCCGTGCGCGGGGCGGACATAGGTCAGAGCCAGACCGATTCCGGCTGCCGCTGCTTGAATTTCAAGGTCTCCGTGAAACCGACGCTGCGGGCGAGCGCCACCGCGTCGCTGAAATTCATGCCGACCTCCTCGGGCGCATGCGCATCCGAGCCAAACGTGATGGGCACATGCCGGTCAAACGCCAGGTTCAGCAGCTCGCGGCTCGGGTAGATTTCCCGGCATTCCTTGCGCAGACCGGCGGTGTTCAGTTCGATCGCGCAACCCGACTTCACCGCGGCGTTCAGAAACTTCTCGTACAGCGGCGTGCAGTCCTGCGCCGGGCGGATGCCGAATTTCTTGGGCAAATCCGCGTGGCCGATGATCTCAAACAGATTCGATTCCGCCGCCTGCGTCAGCCGGTCAAAATAAGCCGACCACACCTCGAAGGCGTCGCGTTTTTTCCATTCGGACAGTTTGGCGGGATTGTCGATGTCCCAGCCGTCGGAAATGTAATGGACGCTGCCGATGAAATAATCCCACGGGTGCCGTGCCGCCAGCTTCCAGATCCAGTCCTCGTGGCCCGGCAGAAAATCCACTTCCAGCCCGAGCCGGATGGTGAGCTGGGGAAATTCCTTTTGCGCGGTTCGCACCTTGGCGACGTATTCATCCAGTTGCCGGTCGTACATCCGCCAGTTGTCGAAATCGTCGCGCGCCATGGGTGAATGGTCGGAAAAACCGATTTCTCTGAGGCCGGCAGCCAGCGCCTGCCGCGCATAATCCACCGGTTCGCCGACCGCGTGGCGGCAAAGCGGCGTGTGCATGTGCAGGTCGGCGGGCAGCGACATGGCGGGGAGTTTCAATATTCAGGTTCTAACTTTCAAGCGCGAATCCTGAAAACTGTGCGCTTTTGGGTGCGTCTTGCCACGGTTCTTACTGCCCGCCATCGTATCGCCGCCTTGCCATTGGCCTGCGCCATCCTTTCCCTTCATTGAATGTTGAATGTTGAGCGTTGAATGTTTAAATGTTTTGGCCCCCCCGCCCCCGCCTCCTCCTCTCCGCGGTTTTGTTTTTCTCCGCGCCCGCAACCCGCTAGAATTATCGCTCATGGCCGACCCACTGCCCATTTATGAAATTGAGCACGACCTCATCGCGCGCCTTCAAGCCGACCGGCGTTTGATCTTGTTCGCGCCCACCGGCTCGGGCAAATCCACCCAAGTGCCGCAGATGCTGTTAAAGCATGGTCTGCTCGGCCACGGCCAGGTGGTCGTCCTGCAGCCGCGCCGGCTCGCCACCCGACTGCTCGCCGCGCGCGTCGCGCAGGAACTCGGGGTCAAGCTGGGCGACGAGGTGGGCTATCAAATCCGCTTCGAGAACGTCACCTCGGCGAAGACCAGAATCCGCTTTGTCACCGAGGGCGTCCTGCTGCGGCAGATGATGGCCGACCCGCACTTGCGCGGCGTCTCGGCCATCCTGTTCGACGAGTTTCATGAGCGGCATCTTTATGGCGATATCACGCTCGCCCAGGCGCTGGACCAGCAGGAGCGGCACCGCCCCGATCTGCTCCTGGCGGTCATGTCCGCCACGTTGAACGTCGGCGAACTGGAAATATATCTTTCCACCAAATCGGAGATCGGAAATCGGATCCCGGAGATTAACTGCTCCGTGCTCGCCTCCGCCGGCCGCACCTATCCGGTCGCGGTGGAATATCTGCCTCATCGCGTCGGCGCGAACGGTCCGCCGGTTTGGGAGCTGGCGGCGGCGGAGTTTTCCCGTTACGTCAATGGCGGCGGGGAAGGGGACGTGCTCGTGTTCATGCCCGGCGGCTTTGAAATCTCCCAGACCATCGACGCCATCCGGAGCACGCGCGAGGCCAAAGGGTTTATCGTGCTGCCGTTGCACGGCGAATTGCCGCCCCGGGACCAGGATGCCGCCGTCGCGCGTTATCAGCAGCGGAAAGTGGTCGTCGCCACGAACGTCGCGGAGACGAGCATCACCATTGACGGCGTGCGGCTGGTGCTCGATTCCGGGCTCGCGCGCATCGCCCGCTACGATTCCAACCGGGGGATCAACACCCTGCTCATTGAAAAGATTTCCCAGGCGAACGCCGACCAGCGCACCGGCCGCGCCGGCCGCACCGCGCCCGGCACCTGTGTCCGCCTCTGGTCCCGCAGCGAGCACGACGAACGCGTGTCGCATGAAATGCCCGAAATCCGCCGGCTCGACCTGTCGGAGGTGGTCTTGACGCTGAAAGCCTCCGGCGTCGGCGATTTGCGGCAATTCCGCTGGCTGGAAAAACCCGACGAAATCTCCCTCACGCATGCCGAGGAACTGCTGACCGATCTCGGCGCGTTGAAATTGCCCGTAACGCCGGCCGGCCCGCCGGTGCCCCAGCTTCAGATCACCGGGGTCGGACGCAAGATGCTGGCGTTCCCGCTCCATCCGCGCTACGCCCGGATGCTGCTCGCCGCGCAGGATTATCATTGCGTCTATCAGGCCTGCCTCGTCGCGGCGCTCACGCAGGGCCGCGATCTCTTGATCCGCAATGCCGGCAAGGAGGTCGAATCCGCGCGCGAAGATTTGCTCGGCGAACAGGCCTCGTCGGATTTCTGGCTGGTCATGCGCGCCTGGAGCTATGCTTTTAATCATCAATTCCGCCTGGACGCCTGCCGCAAGCTGGGCATTCACGCCGTCACCGCCCGGCAGGTCGGGCCGCTCTTGGAACAGTTTCTGCGCATCGCCCGGGACGAAGGCCTCGACACGCAGCCGAACGAAGTCCGGGACGAGGCGTTGCAGAAGTGCATCCTCATCGGCTTCAGCGACCGCGTGGCGCGGCGGATGGATCAGGGCACGCTGCGCTGCGAACTCGTCCACGGCCGGCGCGGCGTGCTCGCCCGCGAAAGCCTGGTGCAGCAAAGCCCGCTCTTTGTCGCCGCGGAAATCCGCGAGATCGAAGGCCGCGACCGCGAGGTGAACACCATCCTCTCGCTGGCCACGGCGATTGAGGCGGACTGGCTGCGCGAACTGTTTCCCGACGACCTCAAGAGCGATTTGCACGTCCAGTACGACGCCCAGCAGAAACGGGTTCTGGCCGCCGAGCTGTTGCGCTTTCGCGATCTGGCGCTGGCCGCCAAACGCATCGACCCGCCGCCCGCCGACGCGGCGGCCCGCCTCCTGGCGGATGAGATACTGGCCGGACGCCTGCTGTTGCCGAATTGGGATCACAGCGTCGAGCAGTGGCTGGCCCGGCTGAACTTGTTGTGCCGGGAATGCCCGGATTTGTCGTTGCCCGCGATCACCGACGGCGATAAGCAAGCCATCATCGAGCAATTGTGCCACGGCGCCGTCAGCTACAAAGACCTCAAGGAACGCGAGGTGAAGCCCGTCGTCATGTCATGGCTCTCCTCCGCGCAGCGTGAACTGCTGGACCGGCATGCGCCGGAACGCCTCACCCTGCCGAACGGCCGGACGCCCAAGGTGAATTACGAGCCGGGCAAACCGCCGTACATCTCCCTACGCATCCAGGAACTATACGACGTGAACCAGACGCCGAAAATCGCCTTGGGGCGCGTGCCGGTGACCGTGCATATCCTCACGCCGGGCATGAAACCCGTCCAGGTGACGCAGGATCTGGCGAATTTCTGGCGCGAACATTATCCCAAGCTCAAATCCGAGCTGGCCCGGAAATATCCCAAACATTTCTGGCGCTAAAAGTGGTGGCGAAGGGCAGTCCGGCCATGACCTTTGACCTCCAGATAAATATTTGACCGGTTTTAAAATCCTTGGAGCGACGAGTTCCACGAGTCCCATTCAGACCGTAGCAGCCGACGTTAGGAGGCTCAAAATTCAATGCTGCATTCGTTCTAGCAGATCGATACTGAAAGGAAATTGCTATTAGGCGTTGGCTGCATTGATTTAGGGTGTTTTACGGTGATCATTGAAAAGAAAGACTAGTAAATAAGCTGCTACTACAATCGGACAAAAAACGACAATGCGCCCCCAAAGTTCGACCACAATAAATATGACTGGAAAGGCTGCAAATATTCCCACAGTCAGTCCCAAAGCGGCTGCACCGCGGTGAACTCGACGAACAATAGCAAGCAGACACAGCATGATGTATCCGAAAAGTCCCGCGCAGCCCCATAGAAATGGTAAAGCACTTTCGCGCCAATTGCCAGAAACGAGCCCAATGATTCCGCCAAACGCTAGGAGGGCTGAAGAGAGCGCTAGTGCAGACGCTGGAACAACGCCGAAAACAAATACATACATCCGTATTTTCTTGGTCAGCATATTTTGTCAACGCAAAAATCTAAGCACTATGAACCGCTGGCGTGGTAAGCAACAACCGTTCTCGATTTACGAATAGCGCCAATCGTGACCCACACGATTATTTAGTCGACGATCTCATTTCGGTATCTAAATTGGCTCACAAACCATGTAAGCAATCGTTCCAATCATCGCCAACAAAACCGGTGCGAATCTGTGAGGCGTGTGCCGTGGAGTCAGGATGCAGAATAATATAACAAGAACAAGAAGCACCAACACCCCGACATCTATCGCGCGCAAGAACCGAAAGCACTCGTCGGAAAAGTCAGCAGGCACAAAAGTAAAAATAATAATAGACAAAGCATATGCCACCCTCAACGGAGAGAAGCCGGTAATCGAAAAATATCTTTGTGCATTTAACTTCATCTCTTCATCAACGCGAAAAGCCACCGCCGACTTGCGACGTGAACTGCGATAGCGGAATCCGTAGCACGGTGGCAGACAGCGCTAACGGCTCCGGCGACAGGTTGGGTATACGGCGGCGATCGTAAATCATACTTTATTGCGACGAAAAGTATCCAATATGCCGGCGATGCCAAAAAGGGCCAACGCAGCTCCGCCGACAATAAATAATCCTGACTCATTTGAACCGCTATACATCCGACCACTCGGACGAAAGGATGGAAAATTAGTTTGGTAATAATCAGCCAAGCCTTTCTCCGCAAATAAAGCTATCATCTCTGGGGACTGAACGAACGCCTTATATCGCTCATCGCAGTCTGCCCTCACTGACAAATGGCCAGCGTTAAAACCAGAAACCCCTGTACCGGAAATCACCAGCATCAGCGAAACAAGAATCTGTAGATTACGCCTCATGCGAAGTAGGCCTAAATAAAAAAGAGCCACCGCCGAGTCTTGGCAGACGCCACCGTCCGTGAACCGCGACAGGGGAATCCGTAGCACGGTGGCAACCAGTGACAATGGTGGTTGGCTCCGGCTTGCTTGGCATCATGGTCATATCTCAAATCTTCGTCCGAATAAAATGTAGCGTCATAGCGCCGCCCCACGAACGCATCGCGCGCAGGAAACTAGCGGAACTGGCTCGCCAAAATGTCCAGCCCTGCTTCTGCATCTCGGCTATCTTGGCATCCATCTCTCGCTGCTTATCCCAAGGTAAAGGCGAATTCAACTGCAAACAAACCGAAGTCTGCTCGGCTCCCGGATGCTGACCGAGAAGTGCCCGCGCTTGCCGCTCCATTTTGGAACGTCGGATGCCATACACGGTCAGCGCTAGTGCCATGCCGACAACGAATGGAATAATAATGATGTAGTTCATAATCGTGTAATGCTTCCTAGACGTCCATAATGAGCCACGCCCGGCCTGTGATGCCGCCCGCACCCGCGGACCTCAAAGACTCAGCCGGTGATGACTCGATTGCTGTTAGGCCACAGGCTCATATTCCCTAACCGATAATCGAAACCGGCCCCAACTCAATAATCCTAAACCTATGACCATCCAAACTCCCGTCAATGGTCGTAAAACCAATCATGTTACGAAAGCCAGACCAATAAACTCGATGGTGGCCAAAGTATAGCTGCGGATGGAGATCAAAAACCTCCAGAGTTGCAATGATGGTGAGTAGAGTGATAACACTCCAGATGATTACTCGTTTCTTGTTCATAAGCGTGAAGTGGCCCAACCTTGTTCTTCTACCGCACTGTGCTGTGCCATTTTTCCCATGAGTTTGACTTTATTTTGTACATTCCAAATTGTCCATAACTTTTTTAGATCTCGAACCATGAAAAATATGGGATTTGAAAATACCGCACCGGGTTTCGCCAGGGCACGGGCGAAGCGAGGATTGCGGATGGCAGGACTTTCCCGGCCCCGTCTTTCCCCAGCGCCGTCAGGTGCGGCATATTTGTAGAACCAAATCCAATATCAATTTCAGCCCCGTCGGGGCGGCATCTTCCGTACGCATTCCCAATGATGTCGCTCCTGACGGAGCTTGATCTATTTGGTTTGCCGTTGCTACAAAGATTCCAGTCTTACGGACTTTGCCGCCGTCGCTGGTTCGCTCTGACGGGACAAGGGCGAAACGAGGATGGAGGATCGAAGAAGCGGCTTCGTCGTTCGCCTTTGATTCGTAGGAGACGAGGTGACGAGTCTAATTTTGATGATTTTTTAAATTTAGAGACTCCTTACGTCGTCTCCTACATCCCAAACTGCCATTTGTATACGCTTTACTCAGCCATTACCTGCCCGGCTGACATCGCATGGGGGAATCATCATCGGCCGACTGAAAAGCAGGGTGGATTCTATTGCTCGGAGCAGTGCAAGCCATGTTTTTAGACAGGCGCGAGTTATTTTGAGACGCACCAAAATGGCTCAGAGGCTTGTGCTTGGTATAGTACGCAAGCGAAAGCCACTTTCTCACGCGTGAAATGAACTCATTCCGGCATGAATGGAACTCGTTCCTGCGTGAATGCGACACACTTCAACGTAACACAAACATATTCACATGGCAGTCATTGAACTGCTTAAGCAAATCATACAAACTTGAAACTCATTTATCCTTGATGGGCCATTTAATAAAAATAAAAACGACCAACGAAAGATAAAGTCCACACCACACTTACGGCCACCGGCTTTGATCCCAAAACGCTGGGGTTGACGGCAGCCAGGGTCAGACGACGGCACCGCCGGTGCTCACCCTCACGCTTACCGGCACCACGCTCACCTGGTCGCCGATGGACCCGAAGGCCGTGGCTTGGGTCGTGAACATCTACGATTTGTCGGGCAATCTGTTGGACAATTCCGGCAGCATTGATGCCAGCCATGACAGCGCGAGCGTCTTTGATATGCGGGATCCGCCGCCGTTTCAGGTGTCCATTCAGGCCCAAGGCGATGACGGCGTCAATTTCGGTCCCGTTTCCAATAAGGTGACTTGGGCGGGGTCAGCGTCATAAAGCCACATTTCAGTCCATCCTTATATTTGGCATCATGGTTTGGCGAAATCTTGCAATCGAATCTGAAAAACGTATGAGTCCGGCATGGAAATCTTCTTGGGGTCGTAAGGAACACGAAAGGCAAAGTAAAGGTCTGGATTATTCAACGACTCACGCGAGACGGTAAAATCCGCCTTCCAAACGCGCTCCCCTTTCTCCAATGCTACTTGTATCGCTGGCTTTGAGTATGTAACCGAAAAGAGCTTGGGGGTCATAATTTCCAAACCGGCCCAGGAATTGGCTTCGATATCGAATCTCTTGGCTGTGACGGTCACATGAAAAGCTATGCCACCCTGCGCGGCGTTGGTGGAAACTGAAAGCAGGTAGGAATCTGTTTCCCAGTTTCTAGGTGTGGCTGAAACTTCCGAAACCAACGCGTACGCGGGTGAAACGAAGGCAACCACCGACAGTAAAACTGCGAAAACGCCGAACAGCGTGATGTGTTTCTTCATAAATTGTGCGTCAAGTAGCCTGACGTTCAATACTGAGCCACTCCGGGCCTGCGCCGCCGCCCGCGCCCGCGGACTTCGGAGTGTCAGCCGGTGATGGTTCCATTATCTGATTGGGCAGCAAAATCGTCATATAAAGATTATCTGTCACTTCTTCCAATGGCACCTGCAATGAAGATACCGCCTATCACTATTTCATAAAGCCGCAAATATACATGGCTATATGGGAATGCTTGAATATTTGCTATCACTTCAGCCAACAAAATGGCAATCAAGACGGAAATAAAGCCAATAAACACCTTCTTATTAATAGTGCTATAAATCAATAATCCTAAATTCGCGAAACCCACGAGCATGAGTATGAATCCGTTTGATATGTTTTGACTTTCTATTCTGTTGCGGCGTCTGCCGCTTGACGTTAAATACTGAGCCACGCCGGGCCTGTGATGCCGCCCGCGCCCGCGGACTTCAAAGTGTCAGCCGGTGATGACTCCATTATGTGTTTAGGCGTCAGGCTCATCATTTAATGGAAACTTAGTCGCGCCATGTAAGCGCCATAAAATGCCACAAAAGCTCCCAGCCATGCCATGGCAAACGGCTTAATGGTCGTCTTCACGTTTAAGAAAAAGAAGACAAAGCAAACTAGCGGAATGAAAAGACAGCCAAAAAACCACCACAGGCTGCGCTTGAAAGCAACCGTCAAGAACATGACCTCGCCGACAATGCTGGCAACAAAACCGAGAACCAAAAATATGTATCCGGCAATAATCATAGGATGACACCTAACGACCAGAACTGAGCCGTTCCGGTCCTGTGGTGCCGCTCGCGATCGAGAACTTCAATGTGGCAGCAGGTGATGGCTCCGTCATCTGGTTAAGAGTTTCGTCTTTCATTTATTTGCGGTCTCCATGAAAACATCTTGTAAGACCATTGGGTCATTATCACTGGCACGCTTCTGGAACAACTGATCTGCCGCACTATCAATTCTTACCGGCAGATAGTTGGTGCAAGTAAAATCAATCGTGTCAGTATATGGCAATCCTTGCGGCAAATCGTAACTTCCACAAATACCAGGCATGAAGGCTAGATGAAAACTATGATATGCCGGCAAATGATATGAGCCAGAGGCGTCACTTATCACTGTCGTATTGGGTCGCCCAATAACGGCAATCTGGGCTCCCTGAATTGGTTTGTGGGTCGTCGCATCCAAAACGCGTCCTCGGATTTCCGGCGAACTCTGCGTGGTGTTTGGATACGGAATAATACAGCCTGATGTCGCAATCAAGCAAAGACATGCAAGCGATATCTTAACTGAAGCGCGCATAGACGTCTAACGGCCAGAGCTGAGCCGCTCCGAGCCAGTGACGAGGCGAACAACGGGCGCTCCCGATTGACCAAAAGCGGCAATCGGGGACGGCTCCAGAGGATTGTTGGACGAAGCCGCTGCGCGGC
>CAIQEI010000144.1 GCA_903870815.1 uncultured Verrucomicrobia subdivision 3 bacterium | reverse complement strand
TTAAAACGCGGTGCCAGCCCGTTAGCTGGCATCGCCTTTTACCAAGGTCAGCGAAAACCCAACCGAAACAAATCACCAAAGCGTCCAATCATGCGAAGCCTGAAAGCCCCAGCCCCACGCCGCGCAGCGGCTTCGTCCAACAATGCGCCGGAGCCGTCGCCGATTGACGCAGTAAGTCCGCGTGCGCGGGCGGCGTCGCAGGCCCGGCGTGGCTCATTACTGGGCGTTAGGCGGCTTTGCGTGTGATGAAAATCAGACTCATTCTTTTTGTTGGTTTTTTCATGGTGTTGCTTTCTGGTTGCACCACGACACCGAAAGACCACGCAGTCTTGGTTGTAAGAACCCCAGACCATTTGAACCTAGACATTACGGCTCGTCGGTGGGAAGGGTTTTGGAGTTCAGACGGGTTTATTGGTTATCAGAATACAAGCTACTATGCTGACCTCCGAGGCAGCGGCCCGACATTCACAAATCCATTATTCCAAGACAATCCTCCAGACATTCGTTGCGTTGGCACCATTACGTTAGATCGCGAGCACAGTCGCGTGAAAGTGATGATGAGGCGGATTGTGTCAGAGCCAGGAAAGCCCGAGCGATTCAAAAGTCACCCAGCCAACGGGACATACATTATCGAATCAGTCAGGCAACCATTGCCAAACGAGCAGTTTCTAGGTGATAAATGAACCAGCCGCCTAACATGGCAAGTTAGAGCCAACCAGTCCCCGTAAAAATCCCCACCACCCGCGCCTCAATCGCCGGCCAGGCTTGAACGAATTGTGTTCGCGTTGCTCAATAGCTCAGGTCGCGTGTCCATTCACGGTTTTCCCGAAAGGGTTCTTTACTTTGTACACTTCCTGCCGTGGTTTTTCGGCATGGGTGCGAACCGAAGTGATAGGTAACAAACGAACCAGAGTGATGGATTACACTTCCCGACAATATGTCGTGGAAAAATGTAACCCCGATGGAAGTAATCATTCGATTTGTGATGTTGGCGCTGGGTGAGCGCTTTACGGTGAGCGAACCGTGTGAACTGTTTGGGATCAGCCGCAAGACCGGCTGGAAATGATTCAGCGGAATAGGGTCAGGCCGATCACACCGCCGACCGCGATGAGCGCGCCGGCCAGGGAGCGGAACCCGATCTTTTCGCCTTCGACGATGCGGGTCATCGGCAGCAGCACAATCGGCGTGGTGGCGATGATGGCGGTCACGATGCCGGCCGGCGTGGTCTTGAGCGCCCACTGCATGCAGGTCACCCCGAGCGTCTGGCCGGCCAGCGCGTTGGCCAGCACCCAGGGCCAGAGCCGCAACCATTTCTCGCGGGAGACCCGCCAGGTTTTTCCCTCCCGCCAGCCGCCGTGCGTGGGCGCGGAGCGCCATTTGAAAATGAACAATGCGATGGTGGGGATAAGAATTCCGCCCAGCACGCGCTGGTAGCCGGTGGTGCCGGCGTCAATGTCCATGCCGGCGGCTTGGATGGCGGCGTAACCTTTGCGGATGATGACGGCACCCAGCGCGCCGCCCAGCGCGGCAAATAGGCTGGCAGTGAGGCCGATTTGCCAGTCGCGCGTGGAAATCTTCAGGTGGTCGCCGGGCGCCAACGCGATGGCGACCCCGGTGAGGATCACGGCCACGCAAAGCAATTCCGGCACGTTCATTTTGGTGCCGAGCCAGAGCCATTCAATCAACGCGGCGAACGGCGCGGTGAGGCACTGCGTGATCAACACGGTCCGGCGGCTGCCCAGCCGGGGCAGGGCCTGAAAATACGCGGAATCCCCGAGGCCGATCCCGAAAAGCCCGCTCCACATGAACCATTCCGGCGCGCCGGCAAAACCCGCGCCGAATGTCCATGCCCAGACGGTCAGAAATACCGTGGCCAGCGTGATGCGCCAGAAATTAGCCTCCAGGCCGCCGATTTGTTTCGCCGTCCGGTAGCCGCACACGGCGGAGGTGGCGAAAAGCAGCGTCGTGACCAGCGCGGCGAGCATCAGAGTTGCTCGTAATGTTCGTCGGGAGCCAGGCCGCCTTCACTGCCGGCGCCTTCCACCTCGACGCCCTTTTCCTTGAGAATTTTTTCGATGTCCGGGGAGACCCAACGCTGTTTGCCGCCCTTTTTGCGTTCGGGTTTGATGCGGTAACGCCCCATCGAATCAACCTCAAGCACACCGCGTTCAGTCATGGCCATTAATAACGGCTTGGCCCAGTCGGGATCTTCATGAAAACGCTGCTTGGTGCCGGCCCGGCGGCTGACTTCCTTGGCCCCGGTGAATTCTGCGCCCCAGGTCTTGAGATAATGAAAAATTTCGCGCTCGTCCGAACTCATGCCGGTAATTTGCCCCAAAAAGCAAATCGCGTCGAGCTTTTAGCTGGTCGCGTTCCTGCATTGCCAAGCGGACCGGTTCAATCTAGGATTCACATCCGTTTCATGGCCGAATACAAAGTCCAGTTTGAGGTCTTCGAAGGCCCGCTTGACCTCCTTCTTTACCTCATCAAGAAGGAGGAGGTGGACATTTATGAGGTCAACCTCACCCGGCTCGCCACGCAATTCATCGAATACATTGACCTGATGCGCGCGTTCGACCTCGAAGTCGCCGGCGAATTCCTGGTGATGGCCTCGACTCTGATGTACATCAAGAGCCGTGAACTGCTGCCCGCCGAACAGCAGGTCGCCGTCGAGGACGAGGAGGAGGGCGAAGATCCGCGCTGGGAACTCATCCGTCAGCTCGTCGAATACAAGAAATTCAAGGATGCCGCCGCGAAATTGCAGTCGCTGGAGGAGCGCCAGGAAAATGTCTACCCGCGCCGGCCGGGAAAACTCGAATTTGAATCCGCCGAGCCCGCCGCCAAGCCGGATGTTTCCATTTTTGATCTGCTCAACGCCGTCAACGGAGTGCTCCAGCGCTTCCAAAAACGCACCGGTGCGGCCCGCGAAATTTTCGAGGACCGCTGGACGGTCAGCGAGAAAATCGAGTACTTGCTCAAGCTCATTACCGAACGCGGTTCGGTGAAATTTTCCCAACTGTTCGAAACCGCCGCGAACCGCGCCGAAGTCGTCTGCACCTTTCTCGCGCTGCTGGAATTGATCCGCCTCAAGCAGCTTGCCTGCCTGCAGCCGGAGCCGTTTGCGGAGATTGAAATCAGCCGCGCCGTTGCCCCGGCGAATCCGCCGGCAGACCCTCCGACCGCCCCGGAACCGGTGGCAGCCCCGCCAGCCGCGCCCAAGCCGGAAAATCCCGCGGGGAGCCCATCGTAAATTTTAAAAATGGAACTGAAATTCATTCTCGAGCCGCTGCTGTTCTCCGCCCAAAAGCCGATGACCGCAAAGGAACTGCGCGACATCCTGGCCACCGCCGCCACGGCGGAGGAGGCGCACGAGTCCGCCAAGCCGTTCAAGAAGACCAAGGAAGACGACGTCACCGCCGCGCTTGAGGAGCTGGCGCGGGAACATGAAACTGCCGCGCGCAGCTTCCGGCTCGTTTGCGTCGCGGGGGCCTGGCAGTTCGTTACGCAGCCGGAATTTGCGCCGTGGCTCAAGGCTTTGGTCGGGGTGAAAAACCGCCCCTCGCGCCTCTCGCAGGCGGCGCTGGAGACGCTCTCCATCATCGCCTACCGCCAGCCGGTGACGCGCGCCGAGGTGGAACAGGTGCGCGGCGTGAACGTGGACGGCACGATGCAAACCCTGCTTGAGCGCAACCTGGTCGTGCAGAGCGGCCGCGCGGAAGTCGTCGGCCGGCCCGCGCTGTACAGCACCACGCCGTTGTTTCTGGAATACTTCGGCCTGCGCGGTCTGGAGGATCTGCCGGCGGCGGATGAACTGCGGCGGATTCCCGTGGAACGGCCGCCCGCGCCCGTCACGGCCGATGCCGGCCTGGCCACCGTGCCGCCGGAGCAACTGCAGCTGGATGAAGCTGAAAAATCGAAGAGTGAAGAATCTCCCGCCACGCCATCCGAATCTTCGGCTGCGGTCTGAAATACCTTTTACTTCCCGGTTCGGTTTTTCCGGATCCGCTCGACAGTTAAATTAACCTTGGCACATCGGCTGGTGGCGCGCGGGCAGTCCCCTGCCCGCCGCCGTTGCCACCAAACTCTTCTGGTTCGCCTGACGGCGCATCCCGTGCGACGCGCCTGAAAGCCGCCCCGGCCCGGATTATTTCTGGTACCCTTCGAGCTTGGCGATGAACGCCTTCGGCCCGCCCTCGGCATATCCGACCTGCCGGCCGATTTCCTTGCCGTTCTTGTCCAGCACCACGAGCGTCGGAAAACCTTGGACGTCGTAATGGTCTTTCAAGGCGGCATTGGCCTTTTTCAAGTCGTCCGACTGTTCTTTCTTGTTCGGATAATCCACCTCCACCAGCACCACGTTTTTCGCGGCGTAAGCCTGGAACTCCGGCGTGTCGAGCACCTCTTTTTTGAACTTTATGCACCAGCCGCACCAGTCTGATCCGGTGAAGTCCATGAGCACGATTTTGCCTTCGGCTTTCGCCTGCGCCTCCGCCTTAGGCAGGTCGGTTAGCCAGGTGGATTCCGCGGCGTACGCTTGCCAGAGCAACGTGGCCGCCAGCATGGTAATAATGATTTTTTTCATATGTTTGTTTGGTTTAATTTGACCGTTAGACCATTGGTACGAAGCTTAGACCGTCGCCAGCGCCGGCTGTTCAGTAAAAACCACCTTGCCGGCGACAATCGTGGCCGCGACCTGGCCTTTGAGTTTCCAGCCAAAGAACGGGTTGTTCCTGGATTTGCTAGCGGAATCTTCGCGCTGGTAAACCCATTCCTGCTCCGGGTCAAATACCGTCACGTCCGCGTCCGCGCCGACGCTCAAAGTGCCTTTCGGCAGGTTCAGCAGCCGCGCGGGGTTCACGGTGAACTTCGCGATCAGGTCCGCCAGCGAGAGCCGCTTCGGGTGGACCAGCTGCATCAGCGAGAGCGCGAGTTCCGTTTCCAAGCCGGTGATGCCGAACGGCGCATAGTCGAACTCGACCTCTTTTTCGTAGTCGCAATGCGGCGCGTGGTCGCTGCACAAAATCTCAATCGTGCCATCCGCCAGGCCTTCGAGAACCGCTTCGCGGTCCCGGGCGGAGCGGAGCGGTGGATTCATCTTGAAATTCGTGTCATAGGCGGGCCATTCGGGAACGGAATTTTGAACTTTGGATTTTGAACTTTGAATTGAAAGGATTTCTTTTCCGTCTTCCGCCCAGAATTTTTCACTGCCCGCCACCGCCGCGTCGGTGAGCGTGAAGTGGTGCGGGCACGCTTCGCCAGAGATGGTGACGCCGCGTTTTTTGGCTTCGCGGATCAGGGCCACGCTGCCCGCCGCACTCAGGTGCTGGCAGTGGATCTTCGCGCCGGTCAGCTCCGCGAGCAGAATATTCCGCGCCACAATCATTTCCTCGCCCGCCGCCGGCCAGCCGCGCAGGCCGAGCGCGAGGTTCCAAAAACCTTCATGCATCACGCCCTCGCTCACGAGCGAGTAGTCCTGGCAGTGGTCGAAGATCGGCAGGTCGAACATCTTCGCATATTCGCAGGCGCGCCGCATGAGTTCGTTGTTTTGCACGCAATGTCCGTCGTCGGTGATGGCAACCACACCGGCTTTTTTCAAGCCGCCGATGGGCGCCATTTCCTCGCCCGCGATGCCCTTGGTGATCGCGCCGGTGACAAAGACATTCACCACCCCCTCGCGCTGGGCGCGTTCATGGATGAGCGCGACCGTGCCCGCGGAATCGATGGCCGGCGACGTGTTCGGCATGCAGACGACGGAGGTGAAACCGCCGCGCGCCGCCGCCGCCGTGCCGGACGCGATGTTTTCCTTGGCCGTCTGGCCCGGTTCGCGAAAGTGGACATGGAGGTCAATCAAGCCGGGCGAGACGATTTTCCCCTTGGCGGCGAACGTCTCCACGCCTGCCGGTGCGGAAAGTTTTTTGCCGATGGCAGAAATCTTGCCGTTGAGGATCAATACGTCGGCGATGGAATCAAAATGATTGGCGGGATCAATCACGCGCCCGCCGGAAAGAAGCAGCGAATTCATCGCGTCGAGTCTAGCGGCGGCGGATTGACAAGGCAAGCGCGGGCGTTATCATTTGTCGCAGCGCGGGTGTAGTTCAATGGTAGAACGGCAACCTTCCAAGCTGCATACGTGGGTTCGATTCCCATCACCCGCTCCAATACTTTATTTAAAAAATTGTAATTTTTTAGATCTTCACACCTGGTAAAGTAAGAACAGAGGCGGCAGATTTTTCATTAGATTTTCCTTTCGGCTATTGTTTCCACAACTTCTCTGCCTGATTAGAATCCGCTTCAAACCGCTGATCTAATTCCGTTATGTAAATTCCCCAGCTAGAATTTTCACCAGTTTCGTTGAACAGTTCGTCTTGCATCATACTCACTTGTCATAGACGCATTTTACGAATTTTAACGATTCAATTACTGTCCAGACAGTTCCGGACCGTTTGCGTGAGCTTATGAATCTGGAATGGCTTGGACATAAAATTGACGCCTTCCTGCAAGGCCAGGTCTTTTCCGGCCACTTCGACGCTGTAACCGCTGGCATAGATGACTTTCAGCCTGGGATTTTCCAGGCGGAGACGCCGGGCGAGTTCCTTTCCATTCATGCCGTCCGGCAGCACCATGTCGGTGAGGAGCAACTGGATTTCGCCGCGGTGCTTTTCCCAGACGTTCAAGGCACTCTCGCCGTTGGACGCCTCAATCACCCGGTAACCATGGCCCGTGAGAACGGTGTGGATAAGAGCGCATAAGGAAGGTTCGTCCTCGACGACGAGGATAGTTTCGTGACCGCCGCGCACTTCCATGAGCGGTGCTGTCGCGGCTGGCTGGCTGACGGTTTCGGCCAAACGGGGGAAATAAATCTGGAAGGTGGTCCCGAGTCCGGGGTTGCTGGAGACGTTGATCCATCCTTGATGCTGCTGGACGATGCCGAAGACCGTGGCCAGTCCGAGGCCGGTGCCTTTGCCAACATCCTTGGTCGTGAAGAAGGGCTCAAAAATTCTTGGTAATATGTGCGGCGGAATGCCCGAACCGGTGTCGCTTACACTCAGGCAGACGAACGCGCCCGGCCGTGTCTGGGGTGAGTGCCGGGTGGTCGCTTCGTCAAATACCACCGCCGAAGTTTCGATGATGAGCCGCCCACCTTGCGGCATGGCGTCGCGGGAATTCACCGCCAGATTAACCAGGATTTGTTCCATCATGCCGAGGTCGGCGCGGAGGAACAGCGGTTCGGGGAAATAGTTGAGCTGCAAATGCACAACTTCGCCCAAGGTGCGCTGGAGCATCTTGGTGATGTGGGTGACGATTTCGTTCAGATCAAGGTCTTGCGGCTGGAGCGCCTGCTTGCGGCTGAACAGGAGCAGTTGACGGGTCAGATTCGCCGCCCGCTGGGTGGCTTTGCCAATCTCTTCGGTAAAATCCTTCTGCAATGGCAACAGTTTGCCCGATGACTCCAACAAACCAATCTGGAGCTGGATGATTGCCAGGATGTTGTTGAAGTCATGCGCCACGCCGCCGGCAAGCTGGCCAATGGCCTCCATTTTTTGGGACTGGCGAAGTTGTTCCTCCAGCCGCTTGCGTTCGGTGATATCCACCACTGTGGTCAATTCTTCGGTTGTGCCGTCAGGATAAATCTCCCGCTGGTAGGAAAAATTGACCCAGATCACCTTGTCCTCGGGATGGAGATAGCGCTTCTCCATTGAATATTGTTTGATGACGCCCGCGTCGACCTGGCTGGCGAACCGTTGCTGAACGGTCCGGTCGTCCGGATGGGTTATTTTCCGATAGACTTCCGGCTCGTCGTGCTGCTCGCGGGTCAGTCCGCAGAGGCGGATGTGCGCCTCGTTGACGGTGCGCTTCTGGGTTCCGTCCGGGTAGACCGTGTGAAACGCAATACCAATGGGAATCGTGTCAAAAATCAGTTTTAATCGCGCCTGCTCGCGGGCACTGTTCTCCTCCGCGTCCTGTTGCTTGGTGATGTCGCGACCGATACCTACCAGTCCGCTGACCTTTCCCTGCGGATTGCGAAAGGCCATCATGTTGGTCACTACCCGACGCGGCTGGCCGTCAAGCAAGGTGATCGTATCTTCGATGGTAACGAACGAATCCGCCGCCAGCACCTGGATTTCGCTCGCGCGAAAACGGGCCGCTAGTTCCGGCGGCAGGAAATCTGCATCCGTGTGGCTCAGAAGTTCCGCCGGCTGTCGGCCGTAACATTTGGCGAGCGCTTCATTGGCCACCATAAATCGGCCATCCAGGTCCTTGACGAAAATATAATCTGGCGCCAAATCAATCAAGGTGCGGAGCAGGGCGTGCTGGTCGCGATAACGCATTTCGTTTGCCTTTTGCCCGGTGACGTCTTGTAGCGCACCGCAGACGCGCACCACTCTTCCATTTTCCACCACGGCCTGGCCGATGGTGCGAACCCATTTATGGGTGCCGCTTGCGGAGACGAACTCCAGTTCCAAGTCGTAGGGCGTGCCGTGTTCAATCACCGCTTTGACTGCGGCTTCAATCTTCGTGCGGGACTCACCCGGGTAAAATGTTAATCCAATTTCCTTGGTGGGCTGGAGGTTCGGATCCAAGTCATGGATGCGAGCCACCTCTTCGCTCCAATGCCCGGCACCGGTGACTGGATCAAATTCCCAGCCACCCACCTTGGCGATATGCCCGGTGTTTTTCAGGAAAAGTTCGTCGCGGAGCATAGACGCTTCCACCCGCTTGCGTTCGGTGATGTCCTGAACAATCCCCGCCATGTGTCGCGGGGTGCCGGCGGCATCCTGCCGGTGTCGCCCGGCGGCCCAGATCCAGCGGATCTCCCCGTCAACGCGGCGGATTTGGCATTCAAAGCTCCAATCACTGTGGCTCTCCAGAGCGCGCTGGAATTTGCCGGCCACCGCCGCCCGGTCTTCCGGCAGCACGTGCTCGAGGAACTTCTCGTAGGTCCATTCCGGCAGTAGTTCCGGGTAGCCGAAGATGCGGTCATGTTCGATGGAACGGAAGGCCGTGTGGGTAGCCAAATCCAGATCCCACGCCCCGGTGCGGATGGTTTCCAGAGCAAAACACAGCCGCTCTCCGCTGATGCGAAGCGCATCCTCCGCTCTTTTTTTCTCCGTGTTATCCCGGAATACCAGCACCACGCCGATGATTTTTCCATCCCCCTGCCGGATTGGCGCACCGCTGTCGTCAATGATAAATTCCCGTCCATCGCGGGCGATCAACACCGTGTGGTTCGCCAGCCCCACGACCGCCCCGGTGCGGAAAACCTTTTTTACCGCATCCTCCACCGTCGCCCGCGTCTCCTCATTGATGATATGGTACACCGTCGGCAGCGGCTGGCCGGCGGCGTCGGCATTCTTCCAGCCCGTCAAACGCTCGGCTTCGTCGTTCAAAAACGTCACGCGGCCCTGAGCATCCGTCGTGATCACCGCATCGCCGATGCTCGCCAGGGTCACCGCATTCAAGGCTTGGTTGGTGTCCGCACGCCGTCGCGCGCGATGCAACGCCTCGTTTAGAGTCAGTCTGAAAATTCATGAATGATAAGGAATCAAGCCAGTCGGCGGAGTTGGATTCGTATCATCGCGATATAGATCCAAGCCTCGGCGCTGGCTGCGGTGGTTTCATAATCGCGCACCAGGCGGCGCTGACGCATCAACCAGCCGAAGGTTCGTTCCACAATCCAGCGGCGCGGCAAAACTTTGAAACCCACGGTGGAGTCGGAGCGTTTGACGACCGTGACGACCAGCTTGGGACGAAGTCCTTTGACCCATTTGGCGAAGGACTCGCCAGTGTAGCCGCCATCCACCCACAGAATGCGAAGCCAAGTGAACCAGCCCAACACCCGGCTCAGAACCATTTGGGCTCCGTCGCGTTCGGTGGTACTGGCTGGGGTCACAGCCACGCCGAGCACCAGTCCCAAAGTATCCACCAGCAGATGGCGCTTCCGTCCCTTGATCCGCTTGCCGGCGTCATAGCCGACGCTGCCGCCGTGACCAGCGGACTTAACGCTTTGACTGTCCAGAATCGCCGCCGTCGGCCGGCTGCGCTTATTGTGAGTTTTTCGGACGAGCGTGCGCAGCGCATCGTTGAGCGCCGCCCACTGATGGTTAACGATCCATTGCCGGAAGACATGATAAACCGTTTTCCAATGGGGGAAGTCTGTGGGCAGATAACGCCACGGGCAACCACACTTAACCAAATACAGGATGGCATCGATGATTCGCCGCCGATCCACTGGCGGGCGTCCGCGTTTGGCCGGTTTGGGCAGCATTGGTTTGAGGTAAGCCCATTGGGCATCCGTGAGACTGGTGTCATATATGGCGTTTTTCACGCCCCAACGGAAGCTGCGCTTAAAATGAGTCGCCAAACTCCCAGTCGGATGTCAACCCCTCCTTCAACAAATCTTTCTCGAACCAGCCAACAGTTCCGTGCACCGCACCCCAATCCGGAAAAATGGATTATTCAGACTGACTCTTAGCGCGCTGGCCAGAGCCCCGCAGACGACCAGCAACACCCATTGCACAAAATCCACCGGCCGCTCGAAAGAAAAACTGTGGATGACTGGAATCAAATAATAATCCGCGCCGAGGGCGGCCAATGCCGTCGCCACCAAGCCCGGTCCCAGCCCGCCAAGATAGGCGCTGAGAAGGATGGGAACGAAAAAAATGATTAGCAAAGGCCGGCCGTCGCCAATCCACGGTGAAAGACCCAGGCGCGCGAGCAGCGTCAGCCCCGTCATCAGAACGGCCACGCCATAAGTGAACACCGGCGATCGCGAGGCGGCGACCAGCGTCGCTGGCGCCGGGGCGGTTTGGTTTTCATGATGTTCCATTTAGTTTCTTTTTCATGCCGTTGCCTTTGTCACGTCACGCGAATTACTTAATATACCTACTTTCAGCACCTAGTAAATAATTCTGCAAGAAACTCTCTGGTGATGGCAGGCGGAAGTTCCGTTATTTTGCCGGGTCCGGAAAAATTTGTGACATTGTTGCGTCCCGGCTCACTCGCCCAGATGCTTTTGCTTTTCAAAAACGCAGGCAGACTGGACATTGAATCTCGAGGGGCTTAATGGCGACAAGACCTTAACAAGAATTCGATTACCATCACCCGCTCCAATCAAAATTCATCACGGCTGCGCCACTCGAAACATTACTTCATTCCGGCGCAGGAAAGGCAGCGTCCACGGCGGATCGAAATAGGCGAACATGGGGTCACCCACCGACGTAATTTTTTCCTGGGCCACCCAGGCGGTCAGCTTCGCAGCGGCGGCGGCGGAATTGCCGGCGCTGCGCCAGCCGGTGAATCGCAGCACCGCAAAGCGTCCGGCGGGGATTTGTTTTACGGTCACACCCGGCCGGTCCGGCTTGGGGGTGCCGCTGGCACTCAGATTGGCGGGCATGACAAAGGCCATGGTCGCGTTGGTACGGTCGGCGTGGCTGATGAACACCGGCGTGGTCATGGCGATTTTTTGCTTGGCGGCGTTTTCACCCCCGATGAAATGGAACAGCCGCATGAAGCCGTTGTCCCTGCCGCGCATCGTGGTTTCGGCCACGACCAGCGCCGGGTAATCGCGCAATTCAAATTTTCCACCCTGTCGGACTACCTTGTACGGCGCGGTGGCATAATCGGCCCGGGCGCTGGCACAACCGATTTTCAACCATGCCAGCAACGTGACCACGACAATGACGGCCAGGATTATTTTCATGGGATTTGAGCTTTCACCTCGAAATATTTTCTCAGGGCCCCGACGCGGTAGGCGAATATCTTTTTCACATCGTGCCGGACAAAAAACCAGTTCACCACCGCGCCACCCGGCACGGCATAGATCACTTCATCCCGGCAGAGCGTGCCGCCATCTTTTTCCGAGAATGTGTGGGTGTGGCTCCAGCGGCGATAAGGCCCGCGTCGCTGCTCGTCGGTGAAGCTATACGGCGGATCCCAGCCGGTGATTTCTGTGCGCCACCGAACGGGCAGGCCGTGGATGCGCAACTGGTAGTCGATGACCGCCCCGACGCGCATCTCTATTTCACCGGCCGTGAGCACCTTGAAATTCAGCCACGGGGGGGTGAGAATTTCCAGATTGCGGGCGTCGGCAAAAAACGGGAAGACTTTTTCGCGCGGCACGGGCAGCCAGAGTTCGGTTTCAAAAATGTGCGTCGTCACAAGCACACAACGTAGCTCAAAATTCCCCTTGTGCCAACCGCTTCGCGCTTGAACCGGCGGCGGCGCGACTTTAACATCCGTGGAATTTAATGAAAGCGATTCTGGCCCTCGAAGACGGCTCCATTTTTCACGGCACCGGTTTTGGCGCACGCGCCTCGGCGTGCGGCGAAGTCTGTTTCAACACTTCCATGACGGGCTACCAGGAAATCCTCACCGACCCGTCCTACAAGGGACAGATCGTGACGATGACCTATCCGCTCATCGGCAATTATGGCGTCAACGCGCAGGACATCGAGTCATGGCGGCCGCACGCGGCGGGCTTCGTCATCCGCGAACTGTCGCCGGTCGTCAGCAACTGGCGCGCGGACTGGTCACTCGCCGATTATCTGGAGAAAAACGGCATCCCCGGCATCCAAGGCATTGATACGCGGTCGCTTACAAAAAAGCTCCGGGTGCGCGGCGCGCTCAACGGTTTCATTTCCACCGAGGCAATTTCTGACGCCGAGGCCGTCCGACGTGCGAATGACTTCGTCTTCGTCGGCGTGGACTACGTGAAGGAAGTGACGCACCCGCAGGCGTTCAAGTGGGACGAAAAGGATGAGCAAAGCGGCGCGTTTGACCTCGTGCGGGGCAACAAAATCGCCGAAGCGCGCAACCTCCGCAAGCCGATGCCGGTGGCGGACATTCCGATTGTGGCGTTCGACTACGGCATGAAATACAACATCCTGCGCCGCCTGCGGCAGCACGGATTCGCCACGCAAGTGCTCCCCGCGACCGCCACCGCCGCCGACGCGCTCAAGCACAAACCGGCGGGAATCTTCCTCTCGAACGGCCCCGGCGACCCGGCGGCGCTGAACTACATCGTCCGCGAAGTGAAGTTGCTGCTCGATACCGGGATACCTATTTTCGGCATCTGCCTCGGCCACCAGATTCTCGGCCAGGCGCTCGGCGGGAAAACCTTTAAGCTCAAATTCGGTCATCGCGGCGGCAACCAGCCGGTGAAGGACTTGGAATCCGGCCGGGTCGAGATCACCTCACAGAACCACGGGTTCGCCGTGGACGCAAACACATTGCCCTCGGACGTCGCCGTGCATCGGATCAACTTGAATGACCAGACGGTCGAGGGGTTGCGGCACAAGACCAAGCCGGTGTTCTGCGTGCAATATCATCCCGAAGCCTCGCCCGGACCGCATGATTCCACACCGCTATTCGCGGAATTCCGGCAACTGATCGAGCGCCGTGGATGAGCGTTCCGGATTTACGTTTGACTTGACTCGCGCCGCGCCCATAATCAATTCAAATAATCTATGGCCAAACTTGTTATCCTGAACCAGGGCATGACGGGCCGCACCTTCGACCTGAATGTGGAGCGCACCACTGTCGGCCGGGTGGAGGATAATACTTTTCACATCGCCGATGCCTCCGTTTCCAGCCGGCACGCCGAAATTCTCCTGCACGGCTCCGACATCCTGGTCCGCGACCTTAATTCCACCAACGGCACGTTCATCAACGGCGAAAAAATTTCTGAGGCTGTTTTGCGACCCGGCCAGATGCTCCGCTTCGGCCAGGTTGAGTTGAAAATAGACGACGGCCAACCCCATTCCGCCCCCGCCCAGGCACCGGCTCAGGCACGCGGACCGGAAGCCGCTGAAACGAAAAAATCGGTGGATGCCACCATGATCATCCCGCGCGGTGTCAGCCTTAATGACCTTGAACAAGGCGGCGGCCGTCCGTCTGGTTTTGACACCAACGCCGCCTTCTCAAAAAAATCCAACAAGGCCAACAAATACTTCCTTATCATCGGCATCTTGGTAGGCCTGGTCATTGTCGGTTTGATTATCGTCGCATTTTTGAAGGCGGGCTGATTCCAAGTAACTCCCCTTGCAGTGATGAATTAATCTCCCGGAAATCGTAAGGTGGGCGGATTCGCTATATCGACGGAAGCTAGAATTTTTCGGGTGTTGAAAACGTTTCTGAACCTTATAAAAAAGATGGTGCGCGGTGGAGGTTTCGAACCTCCGACCCCTACCGTGTCAAGGTAATGCTCTACCACTGAGCTAACCGCGCAACCTATTTAAATTCAAATGCTTGCAAATTGCCTTCAATAAACTTGTGCAAGCCGCCAAAGCCAAGAAATTGAAAATAAGTTCGCCAATTGAACAAATGTTCTGATTGGAAAAAATTCGTCCCGAATCGGCGAATAGACTAGCGGGCGACAATGCGAGTGGCAAGGTTTATTGGTGCCAATATCCCTCGCTCGCACCGGCGCATCCTGCCAGCCAGCAACCAGAAATCCAGCTAAAGCTTCTTCCCACCGCCAAAGAGGAGGCGCAGGCTGTTCATTACCACCACCACTGTGCTGCCTTCGTGCCCGACCACACCAAGGGTCAGAGGGATTTTGCCGAGCAGGGCAAACGTCACCAGCACCACGACCGTGCCGAGCGAGATGAACAAGTTCTGCCGGATAATACTCCGCGCGCGGTGACTCAAACGGAAGGCGGCGAGAAAGTTTTCCAGCTTGTCGTTCATCAGCACCACATCCGCCTGCTCCAGGGCGGCGTCCGCTCCGCGCGCGCCCATCGCCACGCCGATGTGCGCCACTGCCAAGCTGGGCGCATCGTTCACGCCGTCGCCCACCATCGCAACTTTTTTGCCGCCGGCGGTAAATTCCTGAATCGCCGCGACTTTCTGCTCCGGCTTGAGCTCGGCACGCACATCGTCGAGCTTTAATTCCACCCGCAGATGTTCGGCGGCGGCCTGGCGGTCGCCGGTCAACACCACGATGTGCAACCCCTCCCGGCGCAACTCCGCCATCACATCCGCCGACTGCGGCCGGATGTCGTCGCGCAAAACGACTCGACCCAGCAAACCATCGGCGGCGATCCATACTTCCGAGGTGCCGGGTTCGGAATCGGTTCTGAGGGAGGAGTTCTGCGAGTCCCCAACTTTGGCCATTATATTTTTTAACTCGGTAAGCTCGCCACTTCGCGATTGGTTTAAAACCCATTCGCGTTTGCCGAGGAAAACGTCTTTGCCATCGCGCTTCGCCTTCAAGCCCTGGCCGGTGACGGATTCAAACTGGGAAAAATCCAGCGTCACCACCGCCTGTTGCTTGCCGTAACGCGTGATGGCGCGGGCAAGCGGATGCGTGGAAAGTTTTTCCAGCGAGTAAGCCAGTTGCGCGATCTCGTTTTCGCGGCCGGGCGGAAAGCTTTCCACCTGCTCCACGCGCAGTTCGCCAGTGGTGAGCGTTCCGGTCTTGTCGAGGGCGACGACGTTGATCTCGGCCAGTTTTTCCACCGCCGCGCCGCCCCGGAACAGGATGCCGTGCCGCGCCGCCCAGGCGATGGCCGCCAGCACCGCCGACGGAATGGACAGCACCAGCGCGCACGGCGACGACACGACCAGCAGGGTCATGGTGCGGTAGAAGGCGCTATGCTCCGCCACGACGGAGGTGAACGGCGCGAGCCGGAAGCCCAGCCACCACACAAAAAACATCGACAGCGACAGGCCCAGCACACCGTAGGTGTAGTACGTGCTGAACTTGTCGGCAAACTGCTGGGCCGGCGCTTTCTGATGCTGCGCCTCGCGGATGAGGGTGATGATTTTTTGCAGCGAGCTTTCCGCCGCCGGCCGCGTGACGATGACCTCAACCGCGCCCCACAGATTGAGAGTGCCGGCCAGCGCGGTATCGCCGATGGCTTTTTCCACCGGCGCGGCCTCGCCAGTGAGGTTGGATTCGTCGGCACCCGTGCTGCCCTTGACGATTTCCGCATCCACGGGGAATTGCGCCCCGGGCTTGATAAGCAAACGTGCACCCTTGGAAATTTCTTCGACGGGAACTTCGGTCTCGTTCCCGTTGGCATCAATCGTCGTCGCGGTTTTGGGCGCGTCGCGGAAGAGCGAGCGGATTTCCTTCTGGGTGCGGCCAAAGGCGTAATGCTCCAGCGCGCCGGAGAACGAAAAAAGGAAGAGCAGCGTCGTGCCTTCCGCCCAGGCGCCGATGCTGGCCGCGCCAAAAGCGACCGCGAGCATGAGAAAATGAACGTCGAGGATGCGTTTATGAAGCCGCTCCAACACTTCCTCGGAGGCAAAATACGCGCCGGCGAGATAGGCGGCGGCATACGCAAATACTTTGAATTCCGCCGGCACAAAAAATGCCGCGATCAGACCAAATACGCCGCACGCGACCGCGAGCACCAGCTGCCCTTTCCACTCGTTGATATGCTGGTCGTCGTCGTGCAACTCGATTTCGCGCGGCGCGACCTTGGGAAACGGAATGTCCCGCCAGCGCCAGAATTTTGGCGCGGTCGGACAGGTGACGCGGGCAATGGTCGTGGCCGTGGCGTCGCGGCGGATGGTGATTTTTTTTTGCTCGATTGCGGAGAGCGGCGCAGAGCAGACCGAACAATCCGGCTGGCCGGAAAAAAGCGAGCAGGATTCGCTGGCGGGGGAATTTTGCGCGGACTGGATCTTGGCGGAAATTTTTTGCGTGAGCTTTTCCACGTCGGCGCGACCAAGGGTGGCGACGGAGATTTTCTGATGCGTAGCGTCCACCGTCACCGCTTCCAGCCCCGGTTCCTCAGCTAACGCGTCGGCAACGCAGCGCGCCAGGCAGGTGGCGGCCGTTTCCGGTTGACGCGGTTGATGGTCTGTACTCAATGGCTCAGTATTAGCACAGGGGCGATTTCCGCGCTAAACATTTATTGTTTTTTGCCGGAATCAGTCCCCGGATCGCACCGGTAAAATGGTTGATAGTTCGACAAAATCTGCAAAGCTTCGAAGGAATCCGCCGGCTACGCTGGTACCGTTTAAATTTTACCATAGAAATACAACCATGAGCCATACCACTTCCGGACAACGCAACACCAGCAATCAGTCGGTCATCCGCTGGGTCGAGGAACAAGCCAAACTGTGCCAGCCGGAGAAAATCTTTTGGTGCGACGGATCGGAGGCGGAAAAGGAACTGCTCACCGCCGCCGCGGTCGACGCCGGTATCCTGGTGAAGTTGAACCAGAAGAAATTGCCGGGCTGCTATTATCACCGCTCCAATGCAAACGACGTGGCGCGCGTCGAGCAATTCACCTACATCTGCACACCGATGCAGGAGGAGGCCGGGCCAACCAACAACTGGATGCCGCCAAAAGAAATGTACGCCAAGCTGCACGCACTGTGTGCCGGCGGAATGAAGGGGCGCACGATGTATGTCGTCCCCTACCTGATGGGGCCGCCCGGCTCACCGCTCACGAAAGTGGGCGTGGAATTGACCGACTCGATTTACGTCGTCTTGAGCATGCGGATCATGGCGCGCATGGGCCGGGTGGCCTATGACCAACTGGGCGACGACGACGATTTCAACCGCGGCCTGCATTGCATGTTGAATGTGAGTCCCGACCACCGATTCATCGCGCATTTTCCGCAGGACAACGCCGTCATCTCCGTCGGCTCGAACTACGGCGGCAACGTGCTGCTTGGGAAGAAATGCCTGGCGCTGCGCATCGGCTCGTATCTCGGCCGGAATGAAGGCTGGATGGCCGAGCACATGTTGATTCTGGGCGTGGAATCTCCGACGGGAGAAAAAACCTACGTGGCGGCGGCGTTTCCGAGCGCGTGCGGCAAGACGAATTTCGCGATGCTCGTGCCGCCGGCCCATTTCAAGGGCTGGAAAATCTGGACCATCGGCGACGACATCGCTTGGATGAAGCCCGGCCCGGATGGACGACTTTACGCGATCAATCCCGAGGCCGGCTATTTCGGCGTCGTGCCGGGCACGAATTCCAAATCGAATCCCACCGCCGTGCAGACGATCTGCCGTGACACGATTTTCACCAATGTCGCCCTCACCCCCGACGGCGATGTCTGGTGGGAAGGCAAGGACGGTGAAGTGCCGAAGGAATGTCTCGACTGGCGCGGCCAAAAATGGACGCCGGATTCGAAAGAAAAAGCCGCGCATCCCAATTCCCGGTTCGCCGCGCCCATGAGCAATAATCCCATGCTGGACCCGATGGCTAACGACCCGCACGGCGTGCCGATCAGCGCGATCATTTTCGGCGGGCGCCGCGCGGACACGATGCCGCTGGTGTATCAGGCGTTTAATTGGATTCACGGCGTCTATATCGGCGCGACGATGGGTTCGGAGATGACGGCCGCCGCCGTCGGCGGCCACGGCCAGGTCCGGCGCGACCCGATGGCGATGCTGCCCTTCTGCGGCTACAACATGGGCGACTATTTCCGCCACTGGATTTCCATGCGCAAGCTCATCAAGGTTCCGCCGCGCATTTTCCACGTCAACTGGTTCCGCAAGGACAGCGACGGCCAGTTCCTCTGGCCCGGCTACGGCGAGAACATGCGCGTCCTGAAATGGATCGTGGATCGTTGTAACGGCCATTCCAACGCCGTGGAAACCCAACTCGGCTGGGTGCCTTATGCGAAGGATTTCGACCTGACCGGTCTGAAGAATTATTCGGCGGAGAAATTCGACCAGGTGCAAAACATTAATTACGACGACTGGCGCCGCGAATTGCTGCAACAGGACGAATTGTTCATGAAGATTTACACGCACCTGCCCAAGGAGCTTATCTTCCAGCGTGAACTCCTGGTGGCGCGGTTGTAAAACTAGCCTAAAAGCGATTTCGCTTTGGCCAGCGCCTCGTCCAGCTTTGACGCTTCCTTGCCGCCGCCGCGCGCATTGTCCGGCTTGCCGCCGCCCTTGCCACCGACGATGGGGGCGATAGTCTGGATGATTTTTCCGGCTTGAATCCTTGCCGTAAAATCGGATGACACTGCCGCCACGAGTGCAACCGCACCATTCGCAGCACCGCCTAGCACCACCACGCCTTTGAACTGCGATTTCAGGACGTCCACGACCGCTTGCAAGAAGTCTCCATCCATGCCGCCGACGTTGTGGATGATGGAGGGCGTACCATTGATGGCGTGAACCTGTTCGAGCAAATTGCTCGCAACATTTGAGGCTTCCCTCATAGTGGCCGCACGTAATGACCTCTCCAGTTCCTTTTGATGCGTAAGCAGAGCTTCGACTTTCTTTTCCAGCTCGCCGACGGGTGAATTGATTTTGCCCGCGATGCTTTTGATGAGCTGCAACTGTTCATTGGCCAAGTCGTAGGCCGTCAAGCCGGCCACGGCCTCGATGCGCCGGACCCCCGCCGCCACGGCGGCTTCGCTGACGATGCGGAACAAGCCGATCTCCCCGGTTGCGCGCGCGTGTGTGCCGCCGCACAACTCCATCGAATAACCGTCAAGCTTCCCTGCCCCGCCGCCGATTTGGACGACGCGCACGGTCTCGCCATATTTGTCACCGAAGAATTGCATGACGTCCTTGCGATTTTTCACGTCGGTGTGCGAAACTTCCGTCCAGGAGACGCCGGCGTTTTCAAGGATGCGCTCATTGACGAGCTTCTCGATGTCTGCGACCTGCAGAGGCGTAAGCGGTGCACTGTTGAAATCGAAAGTCAGTTTGTCCGGCCCAACAAAGGAGCCCTTTTGGGACGCCTCGCGGCTAGCCACTTCGTGTAGCGCCCAGTGGAGCAGATGCGTGACGGTATGATGCCGTTGAATCGCATCGCGCCGCGACTTCTCGACGGCGAGCGTGACGCCAGCGCCCAACACCGGTGCGTCGCCACCCTCGACGAAGTGCAAAAAGGTATTGCCGGATTTCTGGGTATTAACAACGCGCCAGAGCTGACCGTTGCCGGTCAACTCGCCGGTGTCGCCGACTTGGCCGCCCATCTCGGCGTAACAGACGCTGCTGTCGAGAATAACGGCGGTCTTATCTTTCAGAGAAACGACTTCAAGAACCTTAGCCTTGACTGCCAGGTCCTCGTAGCCGATGAATTTAGTGGGCGTGGTGGTCTCGATTTGTGAGAGGGAAATGACTTCCTTTTTCTGGGCGCCGCGGGCGCGGGCGCGCTGTTCTTCCATCAACTTTTCAAAGCCGGCGGTATCCACGTTCATACCGCGTTCGCGCGCCATCAATTCGGTGAGGTCGAGTGGGAAACCATAGGTGTCGTAGAGTTTAAACGCAAAGTCACCCGTCACAGTAACGGGTTGACCCTTCCAAGTGTACGCGGCACCGATGATGTGGTTAGGATTTTTCTCATCAACGATAATTTGATTGAAAGGAATCTCACTTTCGCGGCCTCCCGAGACGCCCGTCACAACCTCGTTGAACAACTCAATCCCCCGATCCAGCGTCTTGTTAAATGCCTCTTCCTCGATGCGGATGGTTTCCTGTACCAACTTTTTACGCGATCTGATTTCGGGGAAGACGTCGCCCATGGTGTCGGCAAGGACGTCCACGAGTTTGTAGAAGAACGGTTCCTTGAAGCCGAGCGTACGTCCGTAGCGCACGGCGCGGCGCAGGATGCGGCGCAGGACGTAATTGCGGTCGTTGTTGCCGGGCTGAATGCCGTCGGCGATGGCAAAGGAGAGCGTCCGGATATGGTCGGCAATGACGCGGAAAGCAATGTCCAGCTGGACTTGTTCCGCCGTCGTGATGACTTCGTCGTCATCCTCGGACGTGGTCGGCACACCGGAATCAACTTCGACGATATTCTCACTGGGACATTCGCCGCTGGTTTTGATGGGCTCGCCGGAAGCCACTTTGAGCACCGGGTCGCCGGGCAACGTGCTCCCATACTGCTTGCCGCTCATCTTTTCCAACGCGTCGAAGATCGGGCGGAAAATGTCGGTCTCGTAGTTGGAAATTCTGGCGGTGGCAAAATCCGTCAGATTTTTCGTTCCTTGAATGATGCTGGTGACGCGCTCGAAACCCATGCCGGTGTCCACGTGCTGCGCGGGCAGCGGCGTGAAGGTGCCGTCGGGATTGGCATTGAACTGGATGAAGACCAGATTCCAGATCTCGATGCAGCGGGCATCGCCCTGGTTCACGAGGCGACCGTGCGTGTCGCCAGCGGGCGTCAGATCCACGTGGAGTTCAGAGCACGGGCCGCACGGGCCGGTTTCACCCATCATCCAAAAGTTGTCCTTCTTGTTGCCGTTGACGATGTGGACGGCGGGATCGAGGCCGACGGAACGGAATTTTTCCGCCCAGAAATTCCACGCGTCCTGATCAAATTCGCTCGGGTCGTTCTTAATTTTATCCGGCGCGTAAACGGTGGCATAAAGGCGTTGCGGTGGAAACTTCCAGACGCCGACGACGAGTTCCCACGCCCATTCGATGGCTTCCCGCTTGAAGTAGTCGCCAAAGGACCAGTTGCCGAGCATTTCGAAGAAGGTGTGGTGATAGGTGTCGAGGCCGACGTCGTCGAGGTCGTTGTGCTTGCCGCCGGCGCGGATGCATTTCTGGGTGTCGGCGGCACGGCCGGGCGTGTACGGGCATTTGGTCTGGCCGAGGAAGATGGGGACGAACTGGTTCATGCCGGCGTTCGTGAACAGGAGGTTCGGCGAATCAGGCAGGAGGCTGGAAGACGGCACGATGGTGTGCGACTTCGATTTGAAGAAATCGAGGAACGACTGGCGGATTTGGGTGGAGGTCATCGGTTCAATTCAAAATTAAAAATGTAAAATATAAAATTGCCGGAAAAAACCCATAATCCACCAGGATTCTTCCACGACAAGGCATTGAGCATAGCCCTAACCGGGCAATCAAGGCGAGTTGGAAGTTTGGGCGCGGCGGACGGTCCGGGAAAAATGTTCAAGACATTATTGGACATTGGGACGGATTCGGCAGACCATTAGCCAGCATCCTAGGATATCCTTGAAACACATGCGCACTGGAAAAGAACTCATACTGGCCACCAAGCCTTTCGCGGCGGATCACTGGGCGAAAAGCTGGTGGTACGTAGTGTCCACGGCCTTACTGCTGGGGGCCTGCGTGGTGGGGACGCTGCCGCATTTCCTGGGGGCGAATTTTTCGCTGGCGGGCCGCATCGTCTGCAGCGTCTTCGCCGGGCTGCTGATGCTGCGGCTGTTCGTGATCTACCACGACCAGCAGCACCATGCGATTCTGGCCAAATCCCGGCTGGCCGAGGTCTTGATGCGGGCGTTTGGCGTGCTCTCCCTCAGTCCCAGCAGCATCTGGCGCGCGTCGCACAATTATCATCACAAACATAATTCCAAGCTCCGCAGCACCCATATTGGCTCCTACCCGGTGATGACCAAAGCCGAGTATCTCAAGTCGTCGAAGGCCACGCGGTTTGGCTATCTGTTCATGCGGCATCCGCTGACCATCTTGTTCGGCTACCTGTTCGTGTTCCTCTGGGGCATGTGCATCTATCCCTTCTTCAACCAGCCGAAGGAACACTACGATTGTCTGATCGCCTCCGTGATTCACCTGACGCTGGCAGTGCTGCTGACTTGGTTCTTCGGCTGGCCAGCGCTGTTCCTAACCTTGATCATCCCTCATTTCATCGCCAGCGCGGTCGGGGCATACTTGTTTTATGCGCAGCATAATTTCCCCGGCGTCTCCTTTTATGACCGGGCGGGCTGGGCTTACGAAAAGGCCGCGCTGGAATCTTCAAGTTTTTTGAAGACGGATCCCATCACAGCATGGTTCACCGGAAACATCGGCTACCATCACATCCATCACCTCAACCACCGCATTCCATTTTATCGCCTGCCGGAGGCCCTGAAGAAAATCCCCGAACTGGCTAAGCCCAAGACCACTTCGCTGCATCCGCTCACCATCATCCGCTGCCTGAACTTGAAGGTCTGGGACGTGGAAGCGCAGCAGATGGTGGGGCTCCGGAAATTCTAACCATTCTCCGCGGAAACGGGTCTGCCGAACACCCGGAAATACGTGGCCGAAATTTAATTACCCGCCATCAGCGGTACGAACGCAAGTTTTAGTTGCGGAAACGCGCAATTTTTTTTGAAAATTTCACTTGAGAAAAGACCGGACACGGCCGATTTTCTAATCAGTTCAGATCGCTCTTTGCAAAAAACAATTTTCCTGCCCTGTTCGTGATTGGCAACAGTCCTTGAACCGTAATTAAAACGATCACGGGACGAGTTCCGGTGGCGGCCGACATGCCTTCAATGGAAGTCGAAAGCCGCCGAGCAAGTTCCACATGTAGCGATACATGTTCAAAGAATCGAGTTCCACACGGCAAGGGTGGGGTTCTTTCAAGATTTCAACGGTGATTTTCACGGTTGAAATCAAAGCCCGCCACCCGTTGCGGGCTTTTTTCTTTTGGGCAAACAATTTACCCGGTGCTAACCTTCCTTCATGGCGCGCAACGATTTGTTTTCCGACCCGGCAGAAAAATTACCGGAGGAGAACTCTACGCCCACGCCCGACTCATTCCGCAGTCGTCCGCTCGCCGCGCGGATGCGCCCCCGCAGCCTTGATGAATATGCCGGACAGTCGCACATCCTCGGGCCCGGCCACTTGCTCCGCCGCGCCATCGAGGCCGATCGCATCCAGTCGCTCATATTTTATGGCCCGCCCGGCACCGGGAAAACCTCACTGGCACAGATCATCGCCCGCCAAACCAAAAGCAAGTTCGAACGCCTGAGCGGCGTGGAATCTAACGTCGCCGACATGCGGCGGGTTTTGTCAGCAGCGGCAAATCGCCTCGAAAACACCGGGGCTTCCACGATCCTGTTCATCGACGAAATCCACCGTTTTAACAAGGCGCAGCAGGACGTTTTGCTGCCGGATGTGGAAAGCGGCGTCATCAAGCTCATCGGCGCGACCACGCATAATCCCTTTTTCTTCGTCAACTCGCCGCTCGTTTCGCGCTCGCAGATTTTTGAACTGCGCCCGCTGACCGAGGATGAATTGTATTCACTTTTGCAAAGAGCCGTGAAAGATGCGGAACGCGGACTGGCCTATCTGAATATTTCCATTGAAGACAACGCCCTGCGCCACCTCGCCAAAATTGCCGACGGCGACGCGCGCAAGGCGCTGAACTCGCTGGAAATCGCGGCGCTCACCACCGCACCGGACGCCGGCGGGGTTGTCCACATCACACTCAACGTCGCAGAGCAGAGCATCCAGAAAAAAGCCGTGGTTTATGACGGCGACGGCGACGCACATTACGACACGATTTCCGCCTTCATCAAGTCCATGCGCGGCAGCGATCCCGACGCGGCGCTTTACTGGCTCGCGAAGATGATCCATGCCGGCGAAGACCCGCGCTTCATCGCCCGCCGGATTGTGATCTGCGCGGCAGAAGATGTCGGTCTCGCCGATCCGATGGCGCTGGTTTTGGCCAATGCCTGCCTCGCAGCATCTGAATTCGTCGGCTGGCCGGAGGCACGGATTCCGCTGGCCGAAGCGACGATTTATATCGCCACCGCGAATAAGAGCAATAGCGCGATTTGCGCCATTGACGCCGCCCTGGAAGACGTGCGTTCCGGCCGCACCATCGCCGTGCCGGAACATCTGCGCGATAAACATTATCAAGGCGCGGAACGCCTCGGCCATGGCCAAGGCTATCAATACGCGCACGACGGCAAGGATCATTTTGTCGCGCAGGATTATCTGGGCGTGGACAAGATTTATTACGAGCCGTCCGAACAGGGCGTAGAAAAGAAAATCAAAGAGCGCGTGGTAAAATGGCGGGCAGAATTCGCCAAACTGTCCAGAATAGCGTCGAAATGAACATGCCAGATGCCAAATCCAACTTGCGGGTCATAATCCGCTCCCGGCTGGAAAAGATTTCGCCGGCAGTTCGGGCGGTAGAATCCATTGACCTGTGCGAGCGGCTGAAGGCACAGATACCGAGCGCACACACTATTTTGTTTTTCGCGCCGATGCCGGACGAGCTGGATGTCTGGCCCATGCTGGAACTGTCGCTCGCGCTGGGAACCAATTGCGCGCTGCCCTTTTTCGACAGTGCGAAAAAAACTTACGGCGCGCGCCAATTGCAAAACCTGGCGGCGGACATTGTTGTCGGAAAATTCGGTGTGCGCGAACCAGCGACAAGCTGTGCGGAAATTCCTTTGAACAGATTTGATCTGATTCTCGTGCCGGGTTTGGCGTTCGATTTAAGCGGCAACCGGCTCGGTCGCGGACAGGGTTTTTATGACCGGATTTTGGCGGAAGCGAGCGGGATAAAATGCGGCGTGTGCCATGATTTTCAATTACTGGAAAAAATCCCGATGGAACCACACGACGCGAAGGTGGATTTTATTTTCACGCCGACGCGCGGGGTGCGCCGAAAGACTTAACGATGCTGTGTGTCCATCCCGCCCAGCCCGTTTTCCCAGCCCTGCGGCGTATTCCACGGACGGACGGAAGCGTTGTCCGGATCAGCGGATGCACAGCCGGAAATAAACAGGGCCGCCATTGCCAGCAGCAACAATAAAAGCCAGTTGGCGAGGCCGGGCTTCATCTTCAAGAGGCTGGGTGCGCCGGCGAAACGTCGTCGCCTTCAATCATCTCGCCGAGCTTCCAGCCGGGGATGAGATTGGCAATGCAGCGATCTTTTTGAACACTACGCACAATGACTTTGGCCACCAGCTTGCCCTGTCGGCTGACGAGGAGTTCGCCATCGGATATCACGCCCTGATCTTCACCGACGTTCAGCACGACGAAATCCCATTTAGGATCCACGCAAACAATTTTGCCATGCAAATCGGAGGGCAGTTTTACAAACTCATCCGGCCCGACGAATTTTTTTAGCTCGGTTTTAAGTCGGGTGATGTTGTGGAGCAGAACAACTTTCTCGCCATTGACGACTTCAACCTCGGCGCGGGCGTTCTTGAGATCTTTGCCCAGTTTGAGAACTTGATCCGGCGTCATATCCGTCGCCTTGTATTGGGCGAGGGAGTTTTGCGCATCGTCGCGTTCCTGAGTGACCGCGGTCAATTTGTCCGAAAGCATGTCCGCCCGCTTGGCTTGGGCGTCGGCGCGGGCCACGGCCTTGTCGCGGTCAGCCTGGGTGTCAGCCAGGTCCTGCTGCGTCTGCGCCAGTTCGCCCTGAGTCTTCTTCAGATTCTTCTCGGTGGTATCGAGTTTGGTGAGCGCGTTCTTCTTGGCAGTATGTTCATCATCACGTTGCTGGACCAGCGCGGGAATCTTGTCGGAGATTTCCAGATAAGAAACCACGCCAGCGGCGAGTCCGGCCATGATGGCCACGATTAAACTGATGCGAAGCAACATTTTCTTTTGCAGTTTTTTAAAGATTAAACCCGCGTCACCCGAGTGTCAACGCCCGTTTGCGCCTTGCAAACCGCCGCCCGGTCCGCATCCTGTTTTGCCGGCATGCAACTGAATCATTCGCTCCATCTCGCCTACTGCACCAACATCCATCGCGGAGAAACCTGGGATGAAACGTTTCATTCGCTCCAAAATCATACACTGGCCGTCCGGGGAAAAGTCTGTCCGAAAAAACCCTTCGCCATCGGTTTGCGACTGAGCGAATGCGCCGCCGGCGAACTGAGCGACCGCGCCAAGCGGCTGCAGTTTCAGCGCTGGCTCGAAAAAAATTACTGCTACGTTTTCACCCTCAACGGATTCCCCTACGGCCGGTTCCACGGTCAGCGCGTCAAGGAGCAAGTTTACCGACCCGACTGGACTTCACCCGATCGCGTGACCTACACCAACCGGCTGTTCGACCTGCTCGCGGAACTGCTGCCCGCCGGCGTCGCCGGTAGCGTTAGCACCCTGCCCGGCTCCTTCAAGGAATTCCAACCCGACGAAACCGCCCTCAAAATCATCCGCGAAAACCTCTGGCGCAGCGTCGAGCACATCGCCCGCGTCAGCGAAAAAACCGGACGCCAATTGCATCTTGGACTCGAACCCGAACCACTTTGCCTGCTCGAAAACACTGCGGAGACAATCCGTTTCTTCGATCAACTGCGCGCCGAACACCCGCACGACCCGCGTCTAGACGAACACCTGGGCGTGAATTACGACACCTGCCATTTCGCTCTGGAATTCGAGGAACCGCAAACCGCGCTCGCCGGCCTGGTGAACCACGGCGTCACGATCAGCAAAATCCATTTGAGCTCCGCGCTCAAAGTTTCGCCGACATTGGCCGTCCGCGCGGAATTGAAAAAATATTCCGACGATGTTTATCTCCACCAGGTCATCGTCCGCGACGGATCCGGCCAACGTACTTTTTACCGCGATCTGCCCGAGGCGCTCACCCGTCACCCGTCGCCCGCCAACCACCACCCGGAGGAATGGCGCATCCACTTCCACGTTCCGCTCCATGCGCCCGCCGCCCCGCCCTTTGAGAATACGAACGACCATCTGCTCGGCGTGCTTGACCTGCTGGCGCAGACTCCTGAAATCTGCACCCACCTCGAAATGGAAACCTACACCTGGGAAGTGCTGCCGCCGGAATTTAAATCGAAAACCGTTGTCGAGCAGCTCGCGGCGGAGTACGGCTGGACGCTCGCCCGCCTCGGCGAACGCGGACTTTATTCGGAATAATATCATACCGGCAGCGGGATTACTCCAGCACCGGGTTACGCGGGGATTTGGCGAAGGGCTACCGCGTGCTGCTGGTGCCGTTCATGGTGTCGCTGCGGGTTTCCGGCGCAATGCCGACGGCGACCATCGCGTGGGACACGGTCGTCGGCCGAACCTATCAGGTGCAGTACAAGTCAAACCTGACGGCGGCGTGGTCGAATCCCGGCGCTGCCGTCACGGCCACAAGTTTGAGTTTGAGCGTGACGGACCAGGCGACGGACGGAATGCGGATTTACCGGGTGCTGCGGCTTAATTGATTCTCGCCGTCCCGGCTCAGCGATTGGGCCGGTTCAAAAGGATCGTGTCAAATGGATGGTGGAGGCCGGCGCGCGGCATGATGAGTTTGGCGACGAGGCCGGTCCAGCCGGTCTGGTGGGCGGCCCCGAGACCATGGCCGGTGTCGCCGTGAAAATACTCATGGAAGAGCACGTAGTTGCGAAAGTGCGGATCGGCGGCGAACTTGGGATAATTTTTCAGCGCCGGCCGCTGGCCACTCTCATCCTTCAGGAAAAGTCGCGTGAGCCGGCTGGAAATCTCCTCAGCGGCTTCGTCCAGGTTGAGCATTTTTCCCGAGCCGACCGGGCATTCGATCTTGAATTCATCGCCGTAGTAATGGTGAAATTTCTGGAGCGACTCGATCAGCAGAAAATTCATCGGCAGCCAGACCGGGCCGCGCCAGTTGGAGTTGCCGCCGAATAACCCGCCGGCAGATTCGCCCGGCCAATAGCTGACTTCATTGACCACCCCGCCGAATTCCAGCCGGAACGGATTCTGTTCGTGAATCTTGGAAAGGGCGCGGATGCCGTAGTCGCTCAGGAATTCCGAGGCGTCGAGCGCGCGTTGGAGCAGGCATTTCATCCGGTGACCGCGTAGGAGCGAGAGCAGATGGCGCTCACCCACGCCGTGCACCTGCCAGCGCGAGACCAGGTTCGCCAGATCGGGCCGGTGCGAGAGGAACCATTCCATGCGCGCGGTGAAGTCGGGCAGGCGCTTCAATAATTCCGGCTCGAGGGTCTCGACGGCAAACAGCGGGACCAGCCCCACCATGGAACGGACTTTGAGCGGAATTTTTTTGCCGTCCGGCAGGCACAGTTCATCGTAGTAAAATTCATCCACCTCGTCCCAAAGGGCGAGCCCCTCTTCGGGCAGGACCCCGTGGCCATCGCTCACGCCGTTGATGGCGGCGGCGATGCTCAGGAAATGCTCGAAGAATTTCGTCGCAATGTCCTCATAAACCTTGTTGTGCTGCGCCAGTTCGAGCGAGATGCGGAGTAGGTTCAGGCAATACATCGCCATCCAGCTCGTGCCGTCAGCCTGGTTGATAAAGCCGCCGGTGGGCAGCGGCTGGCTGCGATCGAACACGCCGATATTGTCGAGGCCGAGGAATCCGCCCTGGAAAATGTTCCGGCCCTGCGCATCCTTGCGGTTGACCCACCAGGTGAAATTCAACAGCAGCTTGTGGAAAACGCGCTCAAGGAATTCCACGTCGCCCATGTCGTGTTCGTCGGTTTCGCGCCGCTGCTTGCGGTCCATCTGGAACACGCGCCAGGTCGCCCAGGCATGAACCGGCGGGTTGACATCGCCGAACGCCCATTCGTAGGCGGGCAGCTGGCCGTTCGGGTGCATGTACCATTCGCGCGTGAGCAAATCGAGTTGCTGCTTGGCAAACCCCGCGTCCACCAGCGCGAGGGGTATGCAATGGAAGGCCAGGTCCCACGCGGCGTACCACGGGTATTCCCATTTGTCCGGCATGGAAATGATGTTGGCGTTGTTCAGGTGCGTCCATTCGGAATTGCGGCCGCGCTTGCGTTCGCGCGGCGGCGGCGGCTGGGCCGGGTCGCCGTTCAACCACGTCCGCACGTTGAAATGATAAAACTGTTTCGACCAGATCATGCCCGCGAGCGCCTGCCGCTGGACCGAGCGCACGTCGTCATCCGCCAAACCTTGCTGCAACTCCGCGTAAAATTCATCCGCCTCGGCGATGCGCCGGGAAAAAACGGCGTCGAAGTCCGTGAACGGTTTCACCCCGGACTGGCGCGCGAGCCGCAGCCGGAGCTCGCGCGAGCCGCCGGCGGGAACCTCCAGTTCGTAGTGCGCGCACATTTTGGTGCCGGCGCGCTTGGGACTCACCGCCTCACGGTTTCCGTTGACCAAATACTCGTGGAACGCGTCCTTGAAAAAACCGGCGGCCGTTTCGTCTCCAAATATCCGCCGGGTATTGGTCTCGTTTTCGGTGAATAAGAGTTCCGGCAGAATTTTCCCGTCGTTGAGCGTGCCCGGGTGAAATTCAAAGGTGCCAAGGTCCTCATGTTCCACCAGCACCGCCGAGCCGCCGCGCACCGCGCGCAGCTTGGGTTTCGGATGCTCCTTATCCCAGGACCAGGTGTTGCGAAACCAGAGGTGCGGCAGGACATGGATCGTCGCCGCCTCCGGTCCGCGATTGTGGACCGTCACGCGCATCAAAATGTCCTCGGGCGCGGCCTTGGCATATTCCACGAACACGTCAAAATAGCGGTCATCGTCGAAAACCCCCGTGTCCAGCAGCTCAAATTCCGGCTGGTTCTTGCCGCGCTGCGCATTCTCCTGCAAGAGCTGCGCGTAGGGAAACTCCCCTTGCGGATACTTGTAGAGCGCCTTCAGATAAGAATGCGTCGGCGTGGCGTCGAGATAGAAATAAAGTTCCTTCACGTCCTCGCCGTGGTTGCCCTGCTCGTTGGTGAGGCCGAAAAAACGCTCCTTCAAAATCGGATCCTTCCCGTTCCAAAGCCCGAGCGAAAGGCAGAGCAGTTGCAGGCCGTCGCTGACGCCGGCGATGCCGTCCTCGCCCCAGCGGTAGGCGCGGCTGCGGGCGTGGTCGTGCGGAAAATATTCCCACGCCGTGCCGCCGGGCGAATAATCTTCGCGCACGGTGCCCCACTGGCGTTCGGAGAGATACGGCCCCCACGCCCGCCATGGATTTTTCAACCCGCCGGCGGCACCCAGCCGGGCTTTTTCAGCACTGACAGCAGCACACATTCGTCGCTTTATTTAACCGTTTCCAGCCCGGCGGCAAGCGCGGAATTATTTATGCCTTGTATCAGCTAAATAATCGACCGACCGCTTTCGCGGTTTAGGGAAACGAACTAACCTGACCGAAACAATTTTTTAGGCTTATAGGAAATACGCGGTAAACTTTAAAAAAAGGACCTTAGTTAGCGTTTCTACTGTAAGGCCTCACCCTTTTTTGCGATAAAACTCGCCAAGATTGGGTTGGCATAATATTTCTATCCGGCCAATTATGGGAAACAATCTGCAAACGGAATTGCACGAAACTTGAAAGCCAAACATCCCCTTCATGCTCTTTGCACCCTCTGGTTTCCGAAGGCTTTTCTTCCGGTTTTGCCTCCCCAAAGAATATATGAATAACCTCCAACTCCTAAAGCAACTGGCCTCAGGGCTCGTGCTGGCGGCGTTCACTTTGCTGAACGGCACGGCGCAGACCTATAATTGGAACGGCACTAGCGGCGCGTGGGATACCGTCACCCCCAACTGGACCGGGGCCGGGAGCATCTGGGTGGATGGCGCCGGCAACACGGCCAACTTTGACAACACGGCCGCGGCCACGACCATCACCTTGAGCGGCAGCCGGACGGCGGGTGCCGTCACCGTCGGTGACACCACAGCCAACAATTTTGCGAACTATACGATCACCGGCGGCAGCAGTCTCAGCGCCAGCTCCTTCACGCTCCAGGGAAGTTCCGGCAACGGTGGCAACTATGCCGGCAATCCCGCGACGACGCTCAATATTCCGACCATGACGGTGGCGGGCGACGTTGCCGTGGGCCGGGCGACGCTGCAAATCACCGGCGGCAGCCTGTACGCCAACCGGATCATCTCCGCCGCCGGGAGCGCGGACTGGGCGGATGTAATCCTCTCGGGGGGCACGGTGTGGCTGACCAACGGCGTGATTGGAAATGCGAACACCGTGACCACCTTTCAACTGGATTTGAATGGGGGCACGCTTTATACGCCCTTCCTGACGGTGGCCGACCGCGAGTCGGGCGGCAACGCCCTGCTCAACTGGAACGGCAGCACGGTGGTGGCCACGCTTAACACGGGCTCCTTCGTCACGCTTTACGGTGGCTCGCAATACACCTACGTGGGCAACGGTGGGGCCATCATCAACACCTTTGACGGCACGACCGCGCACAACATCGTTATCGGCGTGGGCTTGAACCAGTCCGGGTCCAGCACGGGCGGACTGACCAAGCTGGGGGCTGGTAAGCTGACTCTAAATCGCACCAACACTTACTCTGGGGCCACCCTGATCACCGCGGGGACATTGGCCCTGCTGGGCGGTCCCGCCTATCTTTCCGGCACCACCAACATCACCGTGTCCGCAAACGCCATCTACGATGTTTCCGGTAAAATCGGCTACAAGCTCGGTGGCAACCAGTCATTGTACGGGGGCGGCACGGTCAACGGCACCGTCAGCGCCTCGGCGGGAGCGCAGGTGGGAGCGGGCATTTTTGCGAACGGGATCTATGCCACCAACACCTTCAACAATAACCTGACCAACACGGCCGGAGCGTTAATCGATCTGGGCATTGGCACGGTTTATAATGGCAGCAACGACTTGATCAAGGTGACGGGCGCACTCACGTTGAACGGCACGGTTTTCCACCTCCGGGCACCGGGTCCTTCCGTCAATTTGGACACGAACGCCGACTATGTCCTCATGACGGCAGCGACCATCTACGGCAACCCATCCAGCGCGCCGGTTTGGGAGGTGATGCCGCTGAATGCGGGCGGTTTCCTGATCACCAACACCCCTACCCAGGTGTTGTTGCATTACTCCACCACGCTGCCACCGGTGATCACAACCCAGCCGATTTCGCAAACGAACGGTGCCGGCAGCACGGTTACGTTCACCGTTAGCGCCACCGGTTCAGTGCCATTGAGCTACCAATGGCAGGCCAGCGGCGGAACCGGTTTCACCAACCTGACCGATGCCGGCAACGTTTCCGGTTCCGCCACCACTACGCTGACCCTCACAGGTGTGACCGCGAATAATTCGCTGATCTATCAGGTGATTGTGACGAATGCCAACGGCTCGGTCACCAGCGCACCGCCCGCCGCGCTCTGGGTGTTCGGCGCTCCGTTCATCACGGCTCAGCCCGCTTCCCAATATGCCTATCCCGGGGACGCGGTTACGCTCAGCGCGAATGCCGCGGGGACTTTGCCCATCAGCTACCAATGGCAGGCTGGCGCGTTGGGCAGCGGGGTTTTTACCAACCTGTTGAATGGTCCCCCGCTATCGGGAACGACCGGCAACAACCTAACCATCACCAACGTGACCGACATTTGGTCGCTGGATTACCGGGTGATTGTGACCAATATTTACGGCTCCGCCACCAGTGCGGTGGCCACGCTGACCGTGCCAGCCGGGTGGTACATGGTGTGGAATGACGAATTTAACGGCACCAACCTGGACACCACCAAGTGGGCTCCATTCGTCGGGAACGACACCGGCGGCGATGTCTGGTACACCGGCCGGACCAATAACCTTTACGTTGCGAACGGCGCGGCGCATCTCGTTGCCCAGCAGGAGGCCCTCGGCGGGTTTTCCTACACCTCCGCCCAATTGCGGAGCGATGGGCTGTATTCCAAGCAGTATGGACTGATCGTGGCGCGGATCCGCCAACCGGTCGGTTCGGGCTTCTGGCCGGCGTGGTGGATGCTGGGGCAGAACTATGACACCACCGGCTGGCCCTATTGCGGCGAGATGGACATTATGGAATGTTTCGGAGACCCGACCCATATTCTAGGATCGCTTCATTATGCCGACATCAACGGCCAGAATACTTCTCAAGGCAACTATTACACCTTGCCGACTCCCGGTGACACCACCGCCAACTACCACACCTACTCCGTGCAGTGGACGAGCAACTCGATCATCTGGCAGGTGGATGGCTTGAATATCCTGAACTGGATCAATTGGGGCGCCACCAATGGCCCCTTTGCCTACCCGGTTCCCTTCAACCAGCCGTTTTTCTTCCTGCTGGACCTCGCCGTCAACAACGGCACCATCGTGAACACAACCTTCCCGAGCGAAATGCAGGTGGATTATGTGCGGGTTTATGATCGATCTCCCCTTCCCCCGACCGGGCTGGCCGCCGCCGCCGGAACCAACCAGGTCAGACTCTGACGTGACTTCACTTTTTCGGGCCACCTGATGTGTTAGTCTGAGACGCAAGAAAGGACCAGACGCATGAAAGGCAAACGATACACGACGGAAGACAAGATTCGCATCCTGCGGGAG
>CAIQEI010000143.1 GCA_903870815.1 uncultured Verrucomicrobia subdivision 3 bacterium | reverse complement strand
CGCCACCAGCCGCTCGATCTCCTTTTCGCGCGTGAATTCCTTCGGCACCTCGCGGTTGCCGCGCGTCGTTTCCATGATCAGCACATCCGCCTTCACGTCCTCGAACCGCGCGCTGCGCAAGATCGTCTGGTCGTGGAAGCATACGTCACCCGTGTAGAACATCGTTTCCTTTTTCCCGCGCAACAGAATGCCCGCCGACCCGAGCGTGTGGCCCGCGTCAAAAAATTCCAGCGTCGGCGACGGCTGCCCCGCCCGCGCCTTGTTATACGCCTGCCATTCCACCTCGCGGTTGTATTTGAAGCCCTGGAAATGCGGCGTGAGTTCGTCCAGCTCGTCGTGCGTGTAGAGCGGGTATTCGCGGATGCCCAACTCATCGCGCTGGCGCGTCATTACGTTCACCGAATTGTGCAGCACGCGTTCCACCAGCAGGTAGCTCAGTTCCGTCATCAGCACGTGCGCCTTGGGAAACTGCCGGCAGGCCAGGGGCAGCCCGCCGACGTGGTCGTGATGGCAGTGGGAGATCGCAATGGCGTCCACGTCATGCGTGCCCGATTTGCCGAAGCGCGGCAAGGCATCGCGGCCCTCGCGTTTCGGGTGCATGCCCGCATCCAGCAAAATGCGGTGCTCGTCCATTTCCACCAGCCACGCGCTCGCGCCGATGTCCGTGTCCGGATTCAAATTCGTGATGTTCACAAGCTAATTGAACCACAGAAGCGCGCCGAGGAACATCTGAATTTGCGATGGGCGATTTACGCTATTCAACCCGCGCTGAAATTCTCCCGCGGCCCAAATCGGATATTGCAATTACCACCTTGGTGGATCTGCACGCCTTGCGGTCGGTGTTTTGTCAGCGAGTAACCGCCAGCGACATAAGGTAGCGCCGGAATACCTGCTTCAAATAATCATCCGCCTCTTTCGGATAGGGCACCTCCTCCCTGGCCGTGGAGAATAAGTTCATGGTGGCGTTGGCCTCGTAAAAAATCACTTGCCCGGCGGCATCAACGTCAAAATCAACGCCGAATACATCCAGGGGCATTCGTTCGCGAATGGCCCGGAGCGACTCCATGACTAGCCGCCCCAGCCTCGCTTCCGGGTCCCTGCAGATGCGCTTTTCCTCGTCGAGCAAATGCTTGTTTTCCAAATAGAAAGCCACCCGTTCGTCAGATTTTCGCGCATAAATTTTCCATTTGGCGTCATAATCAACCCGGACAATGATAATTTCGTCCTCGACGATTGCCGCCCGGATTTTTCGGTAAAACTCATTTCCACCTCGGCTATCCACGAATTGCGTCACAAAGAACTTCTCCGGGAAACCGGAAGCCAGCAGCACCGCGACCAGGGCCTCCCGGGTATCGACCTTGGTCATCCCTTTGCCTTCCTGCGCAGCCAGGGTCCTGGTAATCAGCGGGTACTCGTATTGCTCTTCGATTTCCTGCACCAATTCTTCATGGGTTTTTCCGACCGCGGAAAAGCGCCTGGTCTTCGGGACCAAGACCCCCGGAATATTTTCGAGTAGTTTGGCGGATACGTCTCTCGTCGTCTGCACGGCCTTGGTGGGATGGTTGACCACCGGAACGCCGAAGCTGTCTACCAGCTCGATTAATCCCGATAAGTCACCCTTTATATGGATCAATTCGCCATTGGCATGGTTGTTGATCACAAAATCGGGCTGCGGGATTCGGTTTCGGGCTGATGGCTTCATTACATCGCCAACGAAAACGTAAGTGAAATGAAAATCTTCCGGATAATATTTGGCGAGTTGGCCGGGAAAGTTTAAGCATGAGAGATGCAAAGATTCAAAGGACTTCAGCGAATCGTCGACGGCTGGATTTTGGCTTACGATGAGGGCATCCGCTTTTTGGGTCGAGCGTCGTTCAGCCAGGAATACCGGCGAAGCCGCAACCCTCATATCGAGCGACTTCCAATAGATGTTTTGCGCTTCGTCGGATCGGTTAAGTTCCTTCAAGATCAGGCTTTTGGTGTATAAAATCTCGTATTTGCTGGCATCCAATTTTAGTGCCTGATCGCAGGCCCGCAACGCTGCGTCATATCTTTTAAGCTCAAGCAAAATCATCGCCTTGCCGAGCCATGCCCCGGCGCTGGCGGAATTGCCGTCGAGCACCTGGTCAAAAGCCTGGAGTGCTTCCTCATGGCGTTCCGTTGCCGTCAGGGCGAGTCCCAGGTTTGACCACGCCTCCGGGGATTTGGCTTCCAAGGAGATGGCCTTGCGTGCGAACTGCTCGGCTTCGGCAAATTTCTTAAGCTTAAGCTTAACCGCCGACAGGTTGTTAAGCGTCGATACCCGGTCAGGAACAAGTTCCAGGCATCGTGACAATCGAATTTCTGCGTCTTGAAAATTGTTTGTTTCAAGTAGCTGCAAGCCTTCAACAAAAAGCTGCTTGGCTGTTTCAAAGTCATCCATGGGACATTTCTCAAATCAAGAGGGCATTTCGGCTAAAGGCCCTAGCTCCATTGGAACCGGCATAATTCAGCATGTACCCGGCATCTTGGGCAAACTCGTGAAACAAATCAATACCTCGCCCGGCAAATTGACATTGGAAATGAATGAATTGACATCCTCAAGCGGGGTTCGGAAGCGGTATAAAATGGCTGGCCGACATGGATTCGAACCATGAATAACGCCTCCAAAGGGCGCTGTGTTACCATTACACCATCGGCCAAGCACGGCAAAAACTAACGGCTTACCCTACCAACCGGCCGCCGCCCGCACAAGTTCAGAAACCGTATCAGACGATCTCCACCGGGCATTCCGGCAAGGCGTCGAGAAACGCCTGGCCGTATTGCTTGGTCAAAACCCGGTTGTCCAAGATCACCACGATTCCGGTGTCCGTTTTGGTGCGGATCAGCCGGCCTACGCCCTGGCGGAATTTCAAGATCGCCTCCGGCAAGGAGAATTCACCGAAGGAATTGCCGCCGCGTGCCTCAATCGCCTCGATCCGCGCCTCGATCAGCGGATGATCCGGCACTGCAAACGGCAGCCGTGTGATGATGACGTTGCTCAGCGCTTCGCCCGGCACGTCCACACCCTGCCAGAAGCTGTCCGTGCCGAACAACACCGAGTCCGTGTCCGCCTTGAATTTCTCCAGCATCGTCGAGCGCGGCGTGCCGGTGCTCTGCACGAATAGCGCCAGCTTCAACTTTTCAAAAAACGGCTGCATCCGCCCCGCGACTTCCTGCATCAGCTTGTAGCTCGTGAACAAGACGAACGCCTTGCCGTGCGTCTGCTTCACGAAATGCCCGATCCAATGTTCCAGCGCCTCGGCATAACCGTGCTCGCGCGGGTCCGGCATTTTTTTGGCGACGAACAGCTTCATCTGCCGCGCGTAATCAAACGGTGTGCCGACTTGCAGCATCGTCGCGGTCTCGCAACCGACGCGGTTGGAAAAATAGCTCAAACCACTTTTGGCCTTGGTATTTGTCGCCAGCGTCGCGCTGGTCATGATGACGCTGGTGTCACTTTCAAAGAGCCGCTGCCGCAAAAATTCCGCCACGTCCACCGGCGCGGCATTGAGCGATAAATTCCGCTGCATTTTGCCGCCGCGTTCGACCCAGTAGACCTGGTCGTCCGCCTGCTGGCTCAAAAACTCCGCGACCTCGACTTTCAATTCTCCCAGCCGCCGGTTGCACTCAATTAGTTCCTGTCCGATATCCTTGTCGTCGCTGGTTTTCACCAATTCGCTTACTGCTTCGCGCAATCGTTGAATTGGCAAAGTGACATTGTCCTTCACTAGTTCCGCCCGGCGGATGCGCAGTTCCTTCCATTCGCGCCGCCGCTGCGAACTGCTTTCGCCACCGGAAAACTTCGGCTTCGCCGCCGCCTGGATTTCTTCGCATGCAGACTCGACGTTCTCAAAAAACTTGTCGGACTCGCCCAGGATTTCCGCGACGAGCTTCACCGCCTTGCCCTGGCGCAGTGTGGCCAGCAGCCCCTTTTCCGTGCGCGGATTCCAGAGCCGGTTCAGCGAATAGCGCACCTGCGCGCTCGACACGCTCAAGCCGATGTGCCGCGACGCGACGCTTTCCATGGTGTGCGCCTCGTCAAAAATCACAAAGTCGTTCTTGAACAAGATGCCGCCTTCCAGCTCCTCGTCCACGCCGCCGAGCAGCGTGAAAAACAGCGTGTGGTTTAGAATCACTACGTCGGCGGACAGGATGCGGTTCCGCACGCGCTGGAAAAAACAAACGTCATGGTCGCGCGCGAAATCAGATTGATGCCCGCACGTTTTCGGTGAACACAATCCGCGTTCCGAACACACCTGCGCCCAGACTTTACCGTCCGGCTCAATAGAAAAATCCGACAGGCTCCCATCCTTCGTTGTCTTCGACCACTCGTAGATGCGCTGCAATTCCTCGGCCTCGGACGACGTAAATAGATTCCCCGATTGCTGCATCGCTTTTTGCAGCCGTCGCGTGCAAAGATAATTCGCGCGGCCCTTGAGCATCGCATAGCTGAACTTCACCGGCTCCGGCAGCGCGCCGAGCACGCCCGCTAGCATCGGCAGGTCTTTTTCCGTTAGCTGCTCCTGCAAATTGATCGTGTGCGTTGAAACGATGGCCTTTTTCTTCTGCGCGATCGCAAAGAGGATGGCCGGAATCAGATACGCGAGCGATTTGCCGACGCCCGTGCCCGCCTCAACCGCGAGATGCTCGCGGTGCTGGAGCGCCCGCGCCACGGCCATGGCCATCTCCTGCTGCTGCGGGCGGAATTCGAAGTTTTTTGCGCGCGACAGGATGCCGCTGGGCGAAAAGATTTCCTCAACCTGCGCAACTAAATCAACGCCCGCCGGCTGGATTTCAGAAAGCGAAATCATGTCAGCGGTCCGCTGCCCAGCACGACTTTCAGCGCCGTGGTTTCACCTGGCCTGAGTAAAATCTGGTTTTGTTTCACGTTGCCGGATTCGACGCAGACCATGTTCAAATGTCCGGTCGCGTCCCAATCCTCCGGCATCTTCTGCGTCGTCCACGGATTCCAGACGACGGTGGATTGGGAACCGGATTTTTCCACACGAATGATGCGCTTTATTTTTTTGTCATGGATTTCCACGGGGGCGGTATGGTTGGGATAAACGCGATTGGTTTCTTGCGTGACCCTCAGTGACGCCTCGCTGGCCGGCCGGGGCGCGCCGCCGGCAACGAACGCGAAATCATCAAACGGCGCCTTTTCCAACCCGGTGAGTGTTACCGAGCCGATGTCACCGACATAAAAATATGTGTGTAGACAATTTTCAATCGTCACTGTCTTTCCGCCGGAATCGTTCGTGGCGACCAGTTCCATCGTCAGCGTGTCGGCCACCGTCACGGTGAATTCTGTGCGTATGTCATTCCAGACCTCGCGGCCGGGAATCGGCGGCATCGCGAGCGTCACCGTCACCGTGCCATCCGGCGCGGCGTGGGTGTTGACGAGCTGCCACTCGGCGGCCCGCGCAAAGCCGTGTGACGGCTCGCTGTCGCGGTTGCCAAACCACGGAAAACAGATCGGCACGCCGCCGCGAATCGCCTTGCCCGCCGCGAAATGACTCTTCGCGCTAAGGAATATCAACGGGGGTTCCCCGTTCTTCTGGAAGCCGGTGACGTGCGCGCCGTGCAGATAAATTTCCCCCGCGCTCCAGGGTGTGGTGATTTTGAGGAGCGGCAACCGGCCGTGGCCACTGACGATTTCTATGCGGCCGGGGATTTCCTGCCGGCGGAGTTTATCGGGGACGAGTTTGATTTCCATAATTTATCCCTGCCAGTTTAGCGCCCGGCTTCATGGACTTGAATATATTTGCGGAACAAAATGGCCCCGAGCGGCGTCACCAGCGCCATGCCGCCCACGATGAGCCACATGGTTTCGGGATGGCGCACGCCGGTTTCCGGGCAATATGTAGCCAGCAGCCAGCCGGAGCTGCCGCCGACACAAAATTTCGCCAGAAAATACGGCAGCAGCGACAGCGCCATGTAGGATGCCTCCTGGCCCTTCGGTGCGATGGCGGCAGCGTATTCATAAAGGCGCGGCGACCACAGCGCCTCGCCGACCGAAAGCAGCGCGACAAACAGGAATATCGCGATGTAGAGCGGATTCACCGCGCCGCTGAGGTGGAGCCATTGGTGCCCAATCAAATTTCCCAGCCCGCCATCCGCGAGCGGCTTGAACCATTCCGCCGGTACCGCTAGAAAAAACACCGATAGCGCGGAAATAAAACTGCCGATCGTAACCATGCGATACGCGGCGATTTTCTGCGTTAGCACGCCGGTGATAGGCACCAGCACCACAATGAGAATGGAGTTTACCATGCTGCTGATTTGCGCAATGGGTGCGCCGTCGCCGAGTTCGCGCAGGGCGAATTTCGGAAAAGTGAAACTCAAGTGATAAAAAATCATTCGCACGCCGACGACCAGCGTCATGAATGCGAGAAATTTGTAAAACGATTTTTCCCGCCACAGGCTCGCGAAGATTTTCCCCGTCTTTGCCGCCGTGTCGCGCACCGTCGTCACCAGCGCGGCCAGCGGATTCGCCGCCGCGATTTTCTCGCGCGGCGTGATCGTCACGCCCGCGTCCGTCACCTCTACGCCGTCGCGCAGGCAGAACCACGTCAGCAGCATTCCCGGAATCGTAAAGATGACGCTGAACAGAATCAGCACTCGATAGGTGCTCAAATCCGTGCCCAGCAGCGGCAGTGTCCAGTGACCATGTTCGCCAAGGCCATGCAGCGGGCTGCGCACGCGGTCAAAAATCCAGTCGCCCGCCGCGAAGCCGAGGTTCATCAGCGCGTAATACAGCGAGAATGCCACCGAGCGTTGCGCCGTGTTGGAGTATTTTTTCATCGCCGCCGCCATCACCGGTATCATCAGCGCGATGCCCACCGCCTGGAGATACAGTCCGAACGGCAACACCACCCAGCGTTCCGCTGTTAGCGTCATCACGATGCGCGCCGCGAGGCAGACGCCGAAGCCGAGCAGGAACGTCCGCCGCACGCCGAGTGCATCGGTGAGCGGCCCGATGAACACCGTGATGAGCGTCATCACCGCAGACCACGTCGCCACCATCGCGCCGGCGGACTGGTCGCCGAACCCAAGGTCGGACGACAGCCACAGCGTCAGTACCGTGGCTGCGCCGACCTTGTAGGCGAGATTTTCGAGGATGTAGGCCGCATATATGATCCACAGTTCGCGCGGCGCATCCCGTAGCACGGTGAATTTCTTGAGAAATCTCCTCAGCTTGGAATCGGTGGTGTCGACGGCGGGCGGCATCAATTCGGAGAAAAATAATTCCATCCACCACGCCGGGCGAGGATTTTATGCGAATTTCGCGATAGTTCGCGGTGAAAATCACCGAAAAAGCCGCCAACCACGCGAACATTAGCGCCGTTGGCGCGGCATGTTTGTAGAAGCACCGAAAAAAATGTTTTGAGCTCCGTTCAGGAGCTGAATTTGTCGCCCCGACTTGGCTGGGAAATTTTTATGGAACCGTTGCTACAATGATTCAGTCCCTGATGGAGCTATCCGAACAAATCCATCTGCGGTGCGGGCGCGAGCGATTTTAATTTCTCTCGATCCTGCTGGCGGCGTGGCTGGCGCACGTTGCCTTCCGGCGTGAGTTCGGATTCTTCCAGATTTCCGAGGATTTGTTTGGCGCGCTCCAAAACTTCTTTCGGCACGCCTGCCAGCCGCGCGACCTGGATGCCGTAGCTCTTGTCGGTCCCGCCTTCAACAATTTTACGGAGGAAAACAATCGCGTCGTGCCACTCGCGCACCGCGACGTTGAAATTCTTGATGCGCGGCAGCCGCGCCGCCAGTTCGGTCAGTTCGTGGTAGTGCGTGGCAAAAAGCGTCTTGGCGCCAACCTGGTTGTGCAGAAATTCCACGATGCTCCACGCTAGCGAAAGACCGTCGAACGTGCTCGTGCCGCGCCCGATTTCGTCCAGCACGATGAGGCTGCGCGCGGTGGCGTTGTTCAGGATGTTTGCCGTCTCGGTCATTTCCACCATGAACGTGGATTGCCCTCGCGACAGGTCATCACTCGCGCCAATACGCGTGAAAATGCGGTCCACCAGATCAATCCGAGCTTCCGTCGCCGGCACAAAGCTGCCGGTGTGCGCGAGCAGCGCAAGCAGCGCCACCTGCCGGATGTAAGTGGATTTGCCCGCCATGTTCGGCCCGGTGATGAGCGCGATCTGGGTAAATTTTTCTCCCTCGCCCCGTCCGGCGGGGAAAGGGCTGGAGTGAGGGGATGGTGAACGCTCCACCTCATCCCGGCCCTCTCCTTCACTGCGTGACGGAGGGGGAGTCAAAGAGGTGCTGCCCGCCAGCCCCGTATCATTCGGCACAAAGCGCTCCTCAACGAGCTGCTGCTCCAGCACCGGATGCCGGCCATCGCGGATTTGGAGGATACCTTCATCGGCGATTTGCGGCCGGCAGTAATTATGCAGCCGCCCCGTTTCCGCGAACGATGCGAGCACATCCAATTGCGCCAGCGCACTCGCGGTCTGTTGGATTTTCGGCACCTGGCCCAAAATTTCTTCGCGCACGTGCTGGAAGATTTCATATTCCAGTTTCACGCTGCGCTCTTCCGCCCCCAGGATTTTTCCCTCCATTTCCTTTAGCTCCGGCGTGATGAAACGCTCACCGTTTGCGACGGTCTGCTTGCGATGATAATGCGGCGGCACCCGGTCGAGATTCGATTTGGTGACTTCGATGTAGTACCCGAAAACGGAATTGAATCGCACTTTCAGCGAGGAAATGCCGGTGGCGGCAATTTCATCGGCTTGCAGTTTTGCGATCCAATCCTTGCCGCCGCGCTGCGCCGTGCGGAGCTCGTCGAGCGCGGGATCGAAACCGTCGCGGATCATGCCGCCTTCCTTGATCGGGAGCGGCGGCTCGTCCACGATGGCGCGAGAAATAATTTCGACGAGGTCCGGCGATTCGGAAATTTGCGAGTCGAGCGCGCCAATCAAGGCGGGTGTCGCGCCGGGTTGGAGTTCAAGCTTTAGCTTGTCCTCGTGCAAACCAGCTGAAGCTTGAATCCCAACGAGAATCTGCTTTAGCGCCGGAATTTGCTCCAGCGCCAGACGCAAGGCCATCAAGTCACGCGCATTGCCGCTGCCGGAACTCAAGCGCCCCAACGTGCGCTCCAAATCTCGCACCTTCGCCAGCTGCTGGCGGAACGCGTCCAGCCCGAAGGAATTATTGATGAATGTCTCAACGGCGAATTGTCGCTGTTGGATTGGCTCCACTTTGGCCAGCGGTTGCGACAGCCAGTTACGCAACAGCCGCGCCCCCATCGGCGTGACGGTTTGGTTGAGCGCGCCGTAGAGCGAGGCGTTACGCGGGGCATCGTGATGTTGCGGTTCGAGGATTTCCAGGTGCCGGAGCGTGGTGTAATCGAGCGTGAGAAAATCGCTGCGTTGGTAAAATGAAATGCGCGTGAGATGCTTCACGTCACGGCGCAGATTTTGCGTGAGGTAATGCAGCGCTCCCCCCGCCGCGCCAATGGCAGCCGTCTTGTCCTTCAAGCCGAAACCGTCGAGCGAGGCAACCTTGAACTGTTCCTTTACCGTGAAGAACGCCGTCTCCGGCGCAAACGTCCAGTCGTCGTAGCCGCTCAAAATCTGGAACGCGCCGCGCAGCAACTCGCGCAGCGAAACTGCTTCGGTTGGAAAAATAATCTCCGCCGGCCGCAGCCGTTCCAGTTCGGCCAGGAGGGCCGGCTCGGCCTCCAGCTCGGTCGTCAGAAAATCGCCGGTCGTCAAATCCACGAGCGCGAGGCCGAAGATTTTTCCGCTGGGATAAACGGACGCGAGAAAATTGTTCCGTTCTGCTACCAGCATTCGTTCGTCAAAAATGCGTGCCGGGCGACAGGATTTGTGTGACTTCGCGGTTGACGAGTTTGCCGGGCTTGGCGTCTTCGGTCTGATCGCAGATGGCGACCTTGCGGCCGGCTTTGAGAATACGGGCGATGTAGCCATTGGCGGCGTGATGCGGCAGGCCGCACATCGGCACGCCGTTGCGGGCGGTGAGCGAAAGGTTGAGGAGCTGCGCGCCGGTCTGCGCATCCTCGAAAAACATCTCGTAAAAATCCCCGAGCCGGAAGAGCAGCAGCGCATCCTTCGGCAGTTCGCCTTTGATGCGGCGATACTGCGCCATCATGGGAGTGAGTTGGGCTTCAGACGACATGGGATTTATAAAAAGTCATGGCAAACGACTATGCAAAGCAAAATATGTGCATAATGTAATATCTGCTTCGGCGGACATGGCGGCGGGAAAGCTAAACGTGAACGCGGACAAAATCGAACAAGTTTTGCGCAAGACTTGCGTTGACACTTCCGGCCGGTTTTGGTGAACTTCGCCTCCATGAAACCCGCTCATCCGACCGTGAAGAAGTGTCTATTTTTTTCATGTTTAGCCTGCCTTTTAATGCCTTTCCCGTTTCCGGCCGGAGCGGCCGACGCCATTGCCTCCGGCACCCAGCTCCAGCCGGCGGTTGATCCGTTGGTCACGATTAACCACGGTGACAATGCCTGGCTGCTGGCCAGTTCCGCGCTGGTGCTGATGATGACGGCGCCGGGTCTGATCCTGTTTTACGGCGGCCTGGTGCGTCCCAAAAACGTCCTGTCCACAATGATGCACAGCCTGATTCTGATGGCGCTGATCTCGGCCGTTTGGATGGTTTATGGCTACAGCATGGCGTTCGGCGCTGGCAACGCCTTTGTCGGCAATCCGCTCACCCATTTGTTTTTGAAGGGCGTTGGCGGCGCGCCGGATCCCGATTACGCCGCCACCATCCCCGCCCAGACCTTCATGCTGTTTCAGATGATGTTCGCCATCATCACGCCCGCGCTCATCAGCGGCGCGGTGGCGGAGCGTGTGAAATTCAAGGGCTATGTCGCATTCATGCTGTTGTGGATCACCGTGGTGTACCTGCCGTTGTGCCATATGGTCTGGGGCAAGGGTGGTTATTTGAATTGGGCGCTCGGCGGGAAAATCCCCGTCCTCGACTTTGCGGGCGGAACGGTCGTCCACATCAGCTCCGGCGTGTCGGCGCTGGTGTTCGCGATTCTGCTGGGCCATCGGGCCGGCTTCCCCCGCGAACCGATGGTGCCGCATAATGTCGTGCTGTCGCTCATCGGCACGGGACTGTTGTGGGTCGGCTGGTTTGGTTTCAACGCGGGCAGCGCGCTGAACGCCGGCATCCTGGCGACGAGCGCCTTCGCGGCCACGCATTTTTCGGCGGCGGCGGCGGCATTGAGCTGGGCGGCGGTGGAGTGGAAGCTAAAAGGCCGACCGAGCGTGCTCGGCGCGGCGGCCGGCATGGTGGCGGGCCTGGCCACCATCACGCCGGCGTCGGGTTACGTCACGATTCCGGCGGCCTTCGGCATCGGGCTCGTTGCCGGTGTCGCCTGTTATTTCGCCGTGACCAAAATTAAATCCATTTTTCACTACGACGATTCGCTGGACGTGTTCGGCGTCCACGGCGTCGGCAGCGTCATCGGCATGTTAATGCTCGGGCTGCTGGCGAACGCGGAAGTGAATCCCGCCATTGCGACCACGTTTCGGGCCAACGGCGCGGCCGTCTCGCTCGTCGGCGGATCGCACCAGTTTTTCAACCAGCTCATCGGCGTGGCGTTCACGGCGGTGTTGAGTGGGGTTGCAACCTTTCTGATCTTCAAGTTCGTGGACGCGCTCGTCGGCTTGCGCGTGGACCAGGAGGAAGAAAGTCTGGGACTAGACCTTTCCCAACACGGGGAAAGTGCGTATAATGAATAGCAAACTATGAAAAAAATCGAAGCCATCATCAAACCGTTCAAGCTCACCGACGTCAAGGACGCGCTCAACGAGCTGGGCATCCAGGGCATGACCGTCAGCGAGGTCAAGGGCTTTGGCCGCCAGAAGGGCCACACGGAAATCTACCGCGGTAGCGAATACACCGTGGATTTCCTGCCGAAGATAAAAATCGAAACCGTCGTGGCCGACAACCAGAAGGACGCCGCCGTGGCCGCCATCATCAAGGCTGCCAAGACCGGCAAGATCGGCGACGGCAAGGTGTTTATTTCCTCCATCGACGAAGCCGTCCGCATCCGCACCGACGAGCGCGGCGACAACGCGGTTTGACCCGGCCTATGCCGTGAGCCGCGCGATTTCTGCCGCATAGCCTGCGCGGAAATCAGGAAACTGAAATTCATACTTCAACTCCGCGCACAACTTAGCGTTGTCCACCCGCTTGTTGGTCGCGCCGCGCCGCCGCCAGGTTTCCGCGTCAGCCGCCACCGCTGGCGGCATCGGTTGTTTCAATTCCGCCGCCAGCCACTCAAAAAATTTCCGCTGGCTCACTGGTTCATTGTCCGCCGCATTGAAAATCTCCCCGGGCCGGGCGTCCCGCAGGGCGGCGATGATGATGCCGATCAGATCGTCGCGGTGGATCATGTTCAGCCAGCGAGCGCCGTCGCCTTCAATCCGTGCCTCGCCGCGCAAAAATGCCTTGAACCAGTGGCCGCGTCCCGGCCCGTAGATGCCCGCCACGCGCAAGATCACCGCCGGAAAACATTGGTGGGGCAAGCGTCCCCGCGTGCCGCCGGCGGCCTCCCGCAGAAAAGCTTCCGTCTCCACCAGCACTTTGGAAGTCGGTGCGTCGGGCTCGACCGGGCTGGCTTCCGTGACGACCGAGCCGTCATTCTGACCGTAAACGCTTGTACTGCTGGTATAGACGAATTTTTTTGGCGGCGAATCCGCGAGCCAGGCAACGAGGTTTTGATTTCCTTCCAGATAGATGTTCCGGTAATCCTCCGCGCCGCCGCCGCCGGATGCGGTGCAGTTCACCACCCAGTCCCAGGCGCGGGGAAGTTTGGCGAGCGTTTCCGGCCGGGTGATGTCGGCGTGGAGCGGTGTGATCCCGGCGGCTTTCAATTCCGTTTCCGCGAGCGCGCTGCGGCGCAGCCCGAAAACCTCGTGGCCTTGCCGGGCCAGCTCCCGTCCGAGTGGCAGGCCCACGTATCCGCAGCCGATAATCAGGACGCGCATGAAATTATGAGTTAGGATTGATGATTATTCCGCCAACCGCATTCCTGGCAAATCGTAAATCTTAAATCATCAATCGTAAATGCCTCAGTCCATAACCGCTGCGAAGCGCAGGCCGCGGGTGCTGGCGCGCAGTTCGCGGAAGCCGAACTCCTCCATCACCACCTCATAAATCAGTACGCCGGTGAGGATCACATCTGCGCGCAGCTTCGGCAGGCCGGGGATTTCCTTGCGTTCGGCCAGCGGCAGCCGCCAGAGTTTTTTCCGCAGGGCCACGATCTGCTCAAAGCTGATGATGGCGCCTTCAATCTTGTCGCGGTCGAAACGGTCGAGCTTTTTCTCGATGCGCGCCAGGATGCTGGTCGTGCCGCCGGTGCCGACCAGCCGGATCTCGCCGGATTTTTTTTCGTGCCCCAACGCCGGTTCCAGCAGCGGCCGGATTTCCGCCCGAAACTGATGCTTCAGCCAGCCCTGGCAGGCTTCGAACTCCGCCCCGGCCGGCGGATCGCTCGGCGGAAACTTTTCCATCAGCCGCACCGTGCCGAGCGGAAAACTGTGGGCAAAGCTTTTTTTGGTGCCGCGCCCCAGAATGAATTCCGTGCTGCCGCCGCCGACGTCGAGCAGCAGCAGCGGCGTTTTCGCCAGTTGCGGATCGCTGGTTACCCCGCGAAATACCCATTCCGCCTCGCGCGCCCCGGTGATGATTTCGGTCTTCAAGCCCGCGGCTCGCTCGATGGCGTCCGTCAGGTCGCGCGGGTTCATCGCATCGCGCGCGGCGCTGGTGGCGATGACGCGGATGGAGTCGGCGCTGCGTTCGCGCGCGGTTTCGGCGAATTCCCAGACGGCCTCGGCGGTGCGGGCGATGGGTTCGGGCTGGAGCTGATGCGTTTCATAGAAACCCCGGCCGAGCCGCGTCTGGCGGCTCTCCTCATGCACCGGGCGCACGTCCCCGTCCGCCACGTCGGCGATGAGCAGCTTGACCGAATTGGTGCCGACGTCAATGACGGCGCGGCGCGCAGTTTGCATCGCCTGCAGGATAAAAAATTCCGACCGGCAAACCAAAAGATTAATTGTGACATTTCGCGGACATTGCGAATCGCGCGGCGGGGTGTATGTTCCGGCATGAACCTCTATTTACTGCGCCATGGCCACGCGGTGGAACGCGATGAATTCGATTATGCCCGCGATGGGCTGCGTCCCCTCACGCCTAGGGGTAAAAAACAACTGCGCGCCGTCACTGTCGCCGCTCGGGCAATGGGCCTGCATTTCGACGCGATCTGGTCGAGCCCGCTCGTGCGCGCCCGCCAGACGGCTGAGATTGTGGCGGCCGATATGCATTTAAAGCAACCCCTCTCGTTAGTTGACGAATTGAAACCCGGCGGTGACGCCAGACAACTCATTCAAAAAATCGCCCGGCCAGACAAGGTGCCGGAAAATCTGCTGTTGGTGGGTCATGAACCGGATCTTGGCGGGTTGATTTCCCTGCTGGTTACCGGCCATGCCGGTGCTGGTTTTGCGCTGAAGAAAAGCGGGCTGGCGAAACTGGAAACCGAAAAACTTCGCGCCGGGAAATGCGCGACGCTTACGTGGCTGCTCACGCCGGCGCAACTGAAGCTGATGCGGTGACTGGAAGCTCACCCGATCCGGAAAGAAATTTTCTGGACGACCGATTTACCAAAGCTGTGTTGCAGCCGCTCGATGATTTCCTTGCGGCGGTAGCGGACGATCTCGGTCAGCCACACGCTGCTGTCCACGTTCACGAACAGCGTGCCCTTGTGCAGATTGGCCGGCTGCGCATGTGCGGTCACGACCGGGTCAATCAGGTCGTTCCAGACTTTGACGACTTCCGCCTCGGCTTGGCGCGCATCCAGCCGCAGCTCTTTGAGCAACCCGGGTAGAATCTCGCCCGGCCGGCGCGCGGGGGTGGCGCGGGCGACCTCCAGCGGCCCGTAATCCACCCCGCGCCATTGCGAGAGCACCTTGGCGCGGGCGGAAGCTTTTGGTTTCGGCGGCATCAGCGCGATAAAATAGCCGCCGGCGGTCGCGCGGTCAAAAATTCATTGCCGCTGCCACCGCCGTGACGAGCGCGTTCACCCGCATCGCAATCGGAAAATCGGACGGCGCTTCGAGAGTGTAGCCCTGCCGCGATTTGCGGCTGATGAGGTACAGCGCCTCCGGCCAGTCGGGCCTTGTCGCCGGGTCGAGTTTGGGATGAATGACGCCACCCTGCGCCGGGCGACCTTCGATGGTTTCAGACCCGTCCACCGGGCAGACTGTTTTCACGGCTTCGATCATGGTTGCCGCCAGTGACGGTTTTGAATCCGGGTTTTGTTCATAAAGATAAAAGCCGTGTGACTCCCAATCCTCGTGGAGGCAAAGGTACAAATCGAACTGCGGCTGCCGCTCCAGCCACGCAATGTGCGCGAGGGTCTCGGCAGCTTTCGGATTCCGATAATCCCGATTCAGATCAACGCCGTCGGCATTCTCTCGTTGGTTTAAGGTGAAGCCGGCCGGATTCAGGCACGGCAGCAGAAATATTTCCGCGCCGGCTGGCCAGCGATTCCGCTGAATCAATTTTAAGGCGGCGAGCGGTCCCGCCGGCTCGTCGCCGTGGATGCCGGCGCTGATATAAAGGCGGCATGTGGGATGCGGATGGGGGATCGGAAATGCCGGTCGGTGAAACGCGAACCACTTGAAATTTTCTCGCTTGTGAAAAACTTCCGCTATCCAACCGTGCTGGTGCGCCGCACCTACGGTTTCTTGCAGCACCGCGCGGATGTCAATTGTCTCGCCGTGATAGCCGCCGTGATTTTTGCCGAGCCTTTGCACGCGGAGAATTTCACGCAAACCCGCCGGGACGCAAAGAAGTTTTTAAAGCGAATTTCCACCAATTGATTTCTAACCACGGATGGACGCGGATTTTTTGAACGCGATCTACGGGGAAATATCTGAACCGAATTCCAAATTATTTTCGCGCTTCGGCTTGTTTCGCGTTTTAGAATTTTGGTCTTCTACCGAAAGCCCTAGGGCTGGCAAATTTCTTTCCCGCATCCGCATTCCGTTTCTTCTTGGTCGCTGAAATCGTGGCTATCCCAGTTCGGATCAAGACCGAGGTCTTTGAGCATTTGCAAATCTTTTTCCACCGGCTGGTTCAGCGTGGTGAGATAGTTGCCCACCATCAGGGCGCTCGCGCCGGCCATGAAGATCATGCTTTGCGCATCGCGCAGGTTCACCGTGCGGCCGCCGGCGATCATGATTTCCTGACGCGGTAGAATGAACCGGAAGCAGGCAATTGTCTTCAGGATTTCCATCACAGGCAGCGGTTCATTTTGGGCGAATGGCGTGCCGGGAATCGGATTGAGAATGTTCACGGGCACCACGTTCGCGCCGATGGCCTTCAACTCAAAGGCCAGGTCGCAGCGGTCGGCGCGCGTCTCGCCCATGCCGATGATGCCGCCGGAACAAAT
>CAIQEI010000142.1 GCA_903870815.1 uncultured Verrucomicrobia subdivision 3 bacterium | reverse complement strand
GTCACCCGCGAACGCATCCGCCAGATCGAGGCGAAGGCGTTGCGGAAATTGCGCCATCCGACGCGCGTTCGCCATCTGCAAGGCTTCCTCGAAGGCGCGGAAGTGGCGGCTTAAATTCTGAATTCAACCAGCCGCCCGCGATTCCGGTCGCGGGCGGTTTTGTTTTCAGACCTGAATCGGCAGGATGAGCATCGCGCGGCCGTTCTGATAAAGCCGGCGCTGCAATTCAAAGACCGTGTGGTTGTGCAGCCAGCGCGTGACCATGCTTTCGTCTTTGAACACAAGCTGGCCGGCGAAAAACTGCGCCTGCGGAAATTTTCCGGCGATGACGTCGCACAGCTTGGCCGCCTCGTCCACAATGTCGGTGCCGAGCGCGTAATGCGCCTCGGTGTAGAAACCGCGCTTGCCCATGTAGGCGACGTAGCGGTCCACCTCCTTCTGCGAATGTTCGCGCAGGTTTTCCACCTCGGCCGCGCCCTTGAAATTGCCGGCATCCAGCACGCCGACCTGCACGAAGACAAAGTTCTGGTAAACCTTCGGGAACATCCGCACGACGGCGAGCAGCGTGTGGAGGCCCAGACCGTTGAACCCGTTGACCAGCATCACGGCGGTGCGCGCGTTCACATCGCACGGCGGCGGGGTTTTCTCCACGACGATGGCGTCGTCCGCGAGGGCGGCGGCGACCAGTTCATTGAGGCGGTGCAGTTTTTTCTGGGTCTGGCGGTAGTGATGTTTCACCCAGAACGCCACCCCAACGAGCGCGCCGGTGACCAGCAACGTGGCCCAGCCGCCGTCGTCAAATTTCACGACGCAGAGCGAGACGAGGATGCCGCTGGTCAGCAGCAGCCCGAAGCCGTTGATGATGATCTTCCGCTTCCATTTCGGCTCCAGCGCGCGTTCCAGCCACCAGTGGCGCACCATGCCGAGCTGCGAGAGGCTGAAAGTGATAAACACGTTGATGCTGTAAAGCACCACGAGCAGGTTGACCGAGGCTGTCGTAAAGAACAGCAGGAGGAGCGCCGCACCACCCATGAGCAGTACGCCATTTTGCGTGACGAGCCGGTCGCTCAACGTGGCGAACCGCGTCGGCATCCAGCGGTCCACCGCCATGTTGGCCAGCACGCGCGGGCCGCCGAAAAACCCCGTCTGCGCCGCGATGAGCAGCAGCGCACCGGAAGACGCCATCGCCGCGATCACAAAGGCCTTCGAAGCGAATGGCGGCCAGGCGGCGGTGATTTTTTCAAAGAGCACGGCGTTCAACGTTTTGCCCTCGACGGGGGAAACGTGATAGAGCAGGTACGCCAGCAGCAGGCCGCCGACGACAAAGGACAGCGATGACGCCATGTAGACCATCGTGCGCTTACCGGTCTGCACGCGCGGTTCGCGCAGCGTGTTGAGGCCGTTGCTGACGGCTTCGATGCCGGTATAAGTGCCCGCGCCCAGGCTGTAGGCGCGCAGGACGACGGCGACGAGCCCAAGCCAGCCCAAGTCCGACGCGCCGGATTGCACGTCCGCCACCACGCCATGGGCGATGTCGGGCAATTCGCCGAAATGCGCGGAGATCGCCCAGACAATCGCGAACGTATAGCTCAACACGAACACGAAGAACACCGGCACCCAGAGCATCACGGATTCTTTCGCCCCGCGCAGGTTCAGCAGCATGAGAAACACAACCAGGGCGATGGAAAATTTCAATTTCCACATCTGCCATTCCACCGGCAGCATGCTGAAAATCGCATCCGCGCCGCTGGCCACGCTCAAGGCGATGGTCAGGATGTAATCGCCGATCAGCGCGCACCCGGACACGACACCGACCGTTGGCGACAGCAGCTTGCTCGCAACCAGATAGCCGCCGCCGCCGGTAGGAAAGGCCTCGATGATCTGCGAATAGCTCGTGCAGATGATGATGATCGTCAGCACCGTAGCCGCCGCCACGAACAGACTCAGACCAGTGTGCGCTTTCAGGGCCAGAAACGCCGCCTCCGGGCCGTAACATGAGGACGACAAGCCGTCCGCGCCGAGGCCGACCCACGCCAGTAGCGCCACGAGCGACATGTTGTGGAAAATCCGTTTGTCCGAAACATTCCGCGCCCGGCCGATCACTGTGTTTTTCAAGAAGCCAAAAATATTCATGGAAAAATTGAAATCAGTCGTTGGGGTCAACAATGTGCAGGTCGATGCCGGGCGCGTGGTGCATGAAAAATTCGATGACATTCGGCCGCGTGAATTGCCACCACCGCCGCTCACTCGTGCCGAGTACGACGAGGTTGACATCATGTTCGCGGCAATATTTCAGCAGCGCCGCGCATACGTTTTCGTTTTCCAAGACCGTGACACTGCCGCCCAGTTCAGTCGCGAGCTGGACGTTCTGGATGAATTTCCGCTGCAAATCCGATGGAATCCGTACTGGATCCTCCTGCTGGCGCCGGACATAGACCGCCATCCATTCGCGGTTCAGCCGGCCCGCCAGCCGCGAGGTCACGCGGAGCAGCTTTGCCGTCGTCACCGGGTTCGTGCTGATGCAAACGGCGATTTTTTCACTGACCGCCGGCGGCGAGACCGCGCCAATGCGCGGGCGCTGGTCGAGGGCATTGGCCGTTTCGCGCAAGGCCAGCTCGCGCAGCTCGTTCAAATTATTCTCCGTGAAAAAATTTTCCAGCGCGGCGGCGGCGCGGTCGGCGGGATAAATCTTCCCCAGCCGCAGCCGCTCGCGCAATTCCTCCGCCGTCAGGTCAATGTTCACCACCTGGTCGGCCTCCAGCACAAACCGGTCGGGCACGCGCTCGCGCACATCCACGCCGGTGGCGCGCAGGACCGTGTCGTGCAGGCTTTCGAGATGCTGGATGTTCATCGCGGTGATGATGTTGATGCCAGCGAGCAGCAAATCATGCACTTCGAGATAACGCTTGGGATGTAGCGAGCCGGCGACATTGGTGAACGGCAGTTCATCCACCACGCAGACGGTCGGGTACCGCTTGAAAACGGCCTCCACGTCGAGCACTTCCACCGTGCCGGTGCCGTGAGGTATCTTTTTGCGCGGGATGACTTCCAAGCCGGCGACGAGCGCCTCGGTTTCCGCGCGGCCGTGGGCTTCAATCCAGCCGATGACCACGTCCACGCCGGCTTTTTTGAGGCGATGAGCCTCTTCGAGCATCGCGAACGTCTTACCGACGCCGGCCGCGTGGCCGAGGTAGATCTTCAACTTGCCCAGCCGGCTCTTCTCGATCAGGCGGAGAAAATCTTCCGGCTTCAATCGTTCAATTGCGGGTCGGAGCGGCTCAGGCATCGCGACCCATGATGTTCAAAAGCAGGCCGCTTCGCAACGAAGATGAGGGCGATTACATTTGGTCGAGCGCGAAGTTCAGCGTCATCACATTCACGCGCGGCTCCCCAAAGACGCCCAGGTCGCGACCGCGGGTATTTTTTTTCACCAGCTCGCGCACACGGTCCGCGGACAGGCCGCGCGCCTTGGCAACGCGCGCAATCTGGATTTCCGCGTTGGCCACGCTGATGTGCGGGTCGAGGCCGCTGGCGGATTCCGTCACGGCATCGGCGGGCACCGGCGCGCTCGTCGCCAGGTTGTTGTCGGAGCGGTAAGCGGCGATATTTGCGGTGATGTTCGCGACGAGATTTGAAGAAGTCGGGCCGAGGTTGCTGCCGCCGGAACTGGTCGGGTCAAAGCCGTTCGCGCCCGCCGCCGACGGGCGTGGATGAAAGTATTGGGCGCCGGTAAAATTCTGCGCGAGCAGCTCCGAACCACGCACCACGCCGGATTTGTCGATGAGCAGGCTACCGTTGGCCGGATGCGGAAACAGCAGTTGCCCCGCGCCAAAAACGATGAGCGGATACAGCCCGCACAGAACGACGGCGAAAAACAGGGTCGCCACAATCGAGCGACCAAATTCAGCGAATAGATTTTTCATATATTAGTCAGCTAAAGTTACGCGAGCTGCAGTCCAGCAATGACCACGTCAATCGCCTTGATACCGATGAAGGGCACGATAACACCGCCAATGCCGTAGATGAGCAGGTTGCGCCGCAGGATCTCCACCGCGCCGAGCGGGCGGAATTTCACGCCGCGCAACGCCAGGGGAATCAGCGCGATGATGATGAGCGCGTTAAAAATGACCGCGCTCAAAATCGCGCTATTCGGGCTGTGCAGGCGCATGATGTTCAGCGGCGCGATGACCGGGAAAGTGACCATGAGCATCGCCGGGATGATGGCGAAGAATTTCGCCACGTCATTTGCGATGCTGAAGGTCGTCAGCGAACCGCGCGTGATCAAAAGCTGTTTTCCAATTTCGATAATCTCCAGGAGCTTCGTCGGATTTGAATCCAGATCCACCATGTTGCCGGCCTCCTTGGCAGCCTGCGTGCCAGTGTTCATCGCCACGCCGACATCGGCCTGCGCCAGCGCGGGCGCATCGTTCGTGCCGTCGCCGATCATCGCGACCATGCGGCCGCCGGTCTGTTCGTGGCGGATGAGCGCGAGCTTGTCCTCCGGCTTCGCCTCGGCGAGAAAACTGTCCACGCCGGCCTCCTGCGCGATGGCGGCGGCGGTCAGCGGATTGTCGCCGGTAATCATCACGGTGCGGATGCCCATCGCGCGAAAGCGCTTGAACCGGTCGGCTAAGCCGCCTTTGACAATGTCCTTCAGGTGAATCACGCCCAGCGCGCGTTCGCGGGTGGCGACGACAAGCGGCGTGCCGCCGGAAAGCGATATTGCCTCCACGATTTTTTCGATGTCCGCCGGCAGCATACCGCCGGTGAACTGCCGGATGGCATTCGCCGAGCCTTTGCGGATCTGTTTGCCTTCCACATCCACGCCGCTCATGCGCGTCTGCGCCGTGAACGGGATGAACTGCGCGCCGGGCAACTCGTGTATCGTTCGAGCGCGAATGCCGAAATTCTTCGCGAGCACGACGATGCTGCGTCCTTCGGGCGTTTCGTCGGCCAGCGATGCGAGCTGAGCGGCATCGGCGAGCTCCGGTTCCGTCACGCCGGTCGCGGGCAGAAAAGCGGCGGCCTGACGGTTGCCGAGCGTGATGGTGCCGGTTTTATCCAAAAGCAAAACGTCCACGTCGCCCGCCGCCTCGACGGCACGGCCGCTCATCGCCAGGACATTTTTTTGGAGCAAGCGATCCATGCCCGCGATGCCGATGGCGCTCAACAATCCGCCGATGGTCGTCGGAATCAGGCAGACGAGCAGCGCGATGAGGACCGCGTTGGAGAAGTTGACACCGGAATAGATACCCAGCGGCTTCAGCGTCACAACCGCCAGCAAAAAAACAATCGTGAGCGCCGCGAGCAGAATGGTGAGCGCGATTTCGTTCGGCGTTTTCTGGCGGCTCGCACCTTCGACCAGCGCGATCATGCGGTCCAGAAAACCTTCGCCGGGATTGGCGGTGATCTGGATTTTGATCTCGTCCGAAAGCACGCGCGTGCCCCCGGTGACGGCGCTGCGGTCGCCGCCCGCCTCGCGGATGACGGGTGCGGATTCGCCGGTGATGGCGGATTCGTCCACGGTCGCCGCGCCGGCGATGATTTCGCCGTCGGCCGGAATGATTTCGGTGGCGCGCACGAGAATCACGTCGCCCTGGCGCAGTGAATCGGCATCCACGGTTTCAATTTTCCCGGTGCCGGCGATTTTGTTCGCGCTGGTGCGCGTGCGCGTGGCGCGGAGCGATTTGGCCTGCGCCTTGCCACGGCCCTCGGCAACCGCCTCGGCGAAATTCGCGAAGAGCACCGTAAACCAGAGCCAGATCGCGATCTGCAAAACAAAACCGGTCTGGCCGGGCGAGCGGAATATCTCCACGGTGCTGATGGCCGCGCCGACGAGCGTGACGAACATGACGGGATTTTTCACCATCAGGCGCGGGTCGAGCTTGCGGAACGTGTCGCCGAGCGCGGGCAAAAGGATCCGGGCGTCGAAAATGGAGGCGGATTTTGCGGACATAAAAATCAGGGTTAAAACAGGTTGCCTTTCAACATCAGGAAATGCTCGACGATCGGGCCGAGCGCGAGTGCCGGCAGGAACGTGAGTGCGCCGACCAGAATCACCGTGCCGAACAGCAGCGCGACGAACGTGAAGCCGCTCACCGGAAAGGTGCCGGCGCTGGCGGGAACACTTTTTTTCCGCGCGAGCGAGCCGGCGAGCGCCAGCAATGGCACGATCATGCCGAAGCGGCCGACTAGCATATCCACGCCGAGCGTCGTGTCCCACCACGGCGTGTTGGCGTTGAGGCCGGCAAAGGCGCTGCCATTGTTGCCCGCGCCGGAAGTGTAGGCATAGAGCATTTCGCTCAAGCCGTGCGGGCCTTGATTGGCCAGGCTGGAAGTGCCCCAGTTGCTCACCGACGCCCAGGCCGTGAAGCCGAGGATGACGAACGCGAGGATAACGAACGCGAGCAGTACCATTTTCACGTCGTAGGATTCAATTTTTTTGCCGAGATATTCTGGCGTGCGCCCAACCATCAGCCCGGCGATGAAGACGGTCAGCACGACAAAAATCAACATGCCATATAGTCCCGCGCCGACGCCGCCGAAAATGACTTCGCCGGTCTGGATGTTGAACAGCGGCACCAGCCCGCCGAGCGGGGTGAAGGAATCGTGCATCGAATTGACCGCGCCGCACGAGGCGTCGGTCGTCACGGTGGCGAATAACGCAGAATCGAAAACACCAAAGCGGACCTCCTTGCCTTCCATGTTGCCGCCGGCCACGGCGACACCAAGCTGCTGATGGATTGGATTGCCTTTAGCTTCCGCCCACCAGCAAACCAAGACGCCGGCGAGGCACATCGCGAACATCGCGGTCCAGACCGACCAGCCGTGCTTTTGATTCTTTGTTTCGCGGCCGAGGTGATACGTCAGCGCACTGCCGATGCACAGGAGCGCGAGCATCTGCAGAAAGTTTGAGAGCGGCGTGGGGTTTTCAAACGGATGCGCGGCGTTGGCGTTCGTGTAGCCGCCGCCGTTAGTGCCGAGCATTTTGATGGCGACCTGCGACGCCATCGGACCTTGCACGATGGACTGAGTGCTGACCACTTGGTTTGTCATCACCGGATTGCCCTTGGCATCCACTAAACCCTTGCCGTTCGCATCGGTAATCTGGACGGAAATGGTCTGCGGTTCGATGACGGTGGCCGCGGTGTAGGGCTTGAAATTTTGAATCATGCCCTGGGACACGAGCACCAGCGCGAACACGAGGCAGACCGGCAGCAGGAGATAATACGTGATGCGCGTCACGTCCACCCAGAAGTTGCCAATGGTGGCGGCCGTGTGCCGTGCGATGCCGCGCACGAGCGCGGCCGCGACCGCCAAGCCGACGGCCGCGGAGAAAAAGTTGTGAATGGTGAGCGCGACCATCTGCGAGAGATACGACATCGTGGATTCGCCGGCGTAGCTCTGCCAGTTCGTGTTCGTCGTGAAACTGACGGCGGTGTTAAACGCCAGATGTTCCGACAGGGCGCCGAAATGCTGCGGATTAAGCGGCAAGTATTGTTGCAGACGAAGAATCGCGTAAGTGAACAGCAGGCTTACGAGGCTGAAAACCAGCAGCGCGAAGGTGTATTGTTTCCAGCCCTGTTCTTTCGCCGGGTCAACGCGGAGGATCCGGTAGGTGAATTTTTCCAGCGGGCGCATCACCGGGTCGAGCCAGGTGCGGGCGCTGGCATCAAACACGCGGCCGAGATAAAGGCCGAGCGGCTTGGTGACGAGGACAAGCGCGCCAAGAAAAAGCACGAGTTCCAACCATTGGTGGGCGTTCATAATTGTTGGTTAAAATTTTTCCGGCCGGATCATGGCCACGATGAGATACACGCCGAGCGCTAGGGAAATGATGCCGAGGATGAGGTTTTCCATAAGAGTTCGGGTTAGAGCTTTTCACAGCCGAGCGCGTAAAGCGCAAAGGCCGCAAAAAACAAGACCGCCGTGCCGATGTAGATCACGTCCAGCATAAATGTCCAATCAGCAACGCCGCGCGATGGACGCGACAACGCCGCAATAGTTTTACTTGGGGTGAACTTGAGGCCGCGAACTTCGCGGATCAGAGAATCGCCCTTCCAATTGCCTACGAGATTAGCTGTCGGGCTTGGCCTTGAAAGTGGCCTTGAAACCAGTTGCCTGGCTTCGTTCGCCCCGTCCTCATTGCTGAGGATTTTGGGTCTCCCGCATCCGGCTCCAGGAAGGAAGCCGGATTTCGGCTGCAACATGATGATTAAATCACAATCTCCTTACTTTGTCAAGTTTGTCATGAAAACGCAGAAATCCGTTGCCAAAACGCCTCAGCGCGCGTCTCATTGCCCGACGGCATGAACCGAATCCACTCCATTCTCGCCACTTTTTTGCTACTGCCCGCATTGCGACTTGCGGCGGACGTGAACGTATCCGTGCCGCCGCCCGCGCGCGAGTTCCGCGCCGCGTGGATCACTGAGGTGGCCGCCAATCCCGACTGGCCGTCCAAGGCTGGACTGACCACGGCGCAGCAAAAAGCGGAACTGGTTTCCCTCTTTGACCGGGCGCAACAGCTTCACCTCAACGCCGTTTTCTTCCAAGTGCGCCCGGCCTGCGACGCCGTTTACGCCTCGGCACTGGAGCCGTGGTCCGACCGCCTCACCGGCACGATGGGCCGGGCGCCGCAGCCGTTTTACGATCCGCTCGCTTTTGCCATCGCCGAGGCGCACCAGCGGGGATTGCAACTGCACGCCTGGTTCAACCCATTTCGCGCCGCGCATCCCTCGACCAAGTCGCCGCCGGCCGCCAATCATATCACCCGGACGCTTCCCGAGCTCGTCCGCCATTACGCCGACCAGGTCTGGCTCGACCCCGGCGAACCGGGGGCGCAGGCGCGCACGCTGGCCGTCGTTTTGGATGTCGTGAAACGGTACGACGTGGATGGCATTGTCTTTGACGATTACTTTTATCCATATCCCGCGAAAAACAAGGCGGGAAAAACGATGGATTTCCCCGATGACGCTAGCTGGCAGAAATACGGGTTAAAGACCGGCCGGACGCGAGATGATTGGCGGCGCGACAATGTGAACCAGCTGATCCAAAAAGTTTCCCAGTCCATCAAGGCTGCGAAACCGTGGGTGCAATTCGGGATCAGCCCGTTCGGCATCTGGCGACCCGGCGTGCCGGCGGGCATCAATCCCAAGGCGCTTGACGCCTACGGCAAGCTTTACGCCGACTCGCGCCAATGGCTCGCCAGCGGCTGGCTGGACTATCTGGCGCCCCAGCTTTACTGGCCCATCGCGGAACGCGAGGAAAGTTTTACGGCGCTGCTGCAGTGGTGGCGCCAGCAGAACGTCAATGGCCGCCACGTTTTCGCAGCGCTAAATGATGCCGCCGTCGGAAAAACCCTGGCAACGGATGAAATCCCGCGGCAAATCCAGGTCGTCCGCATGCAGCCCGGCAGCGGCGGCGAAATCCATTATCATCTTCGCAGTCTGGCGGACAACCCGGCGCTAGCCGCCGCCGTCCGCGTGCAATACGCGCCAGCCGCGCTCGTGCCGCTTTCGCCCTGGATTACCGCCCCTCCGCTTCGGAAACCAAGACTCACGGTGATCACGGGCAACAGTTCCGCGCACGCCAGTTGGGAAAACTCCAATGTGGAACCGCCGCGCAACTGGCTGCTGCAAACCCGCACGAACGGTGTCTGGACGACGCAGATTATTCCCGCGAGCCGGACGTATGGTTATGTGGACAATGCCATTCCCGACGCCGTTACCATCCAGGCCGTGGACCGGCTGGGAAACGCGAGTGAAGCGGCGGTGTGGGTTTTGAAAAAATATTCGCCGCCGGATACCGCGAAAGGCGCCGAGAAATTGAAGAAATAATCAGAGGGACGAGTTCCACGAGT
>CAIQEI010000141.1 GCA_903870815.1 uncultured Verrucomicrobia subdivision 3 bacterium | reverse complement strand
TTCAACTCTTCAACGATTCAACTCTTCAACGATTCAACTCTTCAACGATTCAACTCTTCAACGATTCAACTCTTCAACGATTCAACTCTTCAACGATTCAACTCTTCAACGATTCAACTCTTCAACGATTCAACGATTCAATTTATTCAACCCGCTTTACTTTGGCCGCTTCATGGCGCAATTTGACGGCACATGACACGACCGTTTCTGAGCTTCTGGACAATTTTTTTCGCCGCCCAAATTCTTTCACGCGCGGGCGCGGCGGAACCCGCGCCCATGTCCGCCTTGCTGCTAGAAAATGACGTGCTGCGGCTGCGTGTCCCGCATGTGATGGGCGATTTCGCGGAACAGGATCTCCTCGCCGGGCAGGCGCTCAACCAGTCGGCTGGCAAACTGACTGGCGTCATTCTCGACCTGCGCTCGGCGGACGGCGACCAAAACGCGGCCCCGGCGGTGGGCCGATTTTTTGCGGATAAAAAATATCCGGTGGTCATCCTCGTCAACGGCCAGACCCGCGGGTCGGCGGCCACGCTCGCGGTCGACTTGCGGACGGCCGGTGACGGCATCCTGGTTGGCACCACCAATTTCAACGGCAAAATCCACCCGGATATCACGGTGACAGTTTCCGGCGAGGATGAAAAAAAATTCCTGGCCGATCCCTTCTTCGTCCCGCCCGCGCCCAAATTAATTTCCGCGTCCGCCACCAATGAATTTCTCGAATTTGTGGATCACACCAGCGAGGCGGATCTGGTTCGCAAGCGGGTGAAGGATGGCGAAGACGACGGCCCGGTCACGCCGCGGGTCGAGCCGGCCCAACCAGTCATCCGCGACCCGGCGTTGGCGCGGGCGCTGGATTTATTCAAGGCGTTGGCCGCGCTCCAGCCGGCGCGCGGGTGATTTCGCATTGACGATTTGGCCCCGACCTATCACCTTTTCCGTCCGCGTTTGGGATGAAAACGATTCTTTTTCTCTGCACCGGGAATGTCTGCCGGAGCCCCATGGCCGAGGGGCTGTTCCGCCATGCCGTCAAGGGCCGCGGCGAGTTCCGCATCCTGTCGGCGGGCATCGGGGCCATCGACGGCCAGCTGCCCACGAACCATTCGGTGCAGGCGATGCATGAAATTGGCATCGATATTTCCCGCCAGCGCAGCCGCGCCCTCACGGGGGAGCTGGTGCGCTCGGCTGACCTGATTTTGGGCATGACGCACAGCCACACGGACACCGTGGCCCTGCTGTATCCGTCGGCGGCGGAAAAAACATTCCTGCTGCGCGAATTTGATGAAACGCTGGAGCCGTATGAAAAAGACATCAGCGACCCGATCGGCAGTCCCTATCCGATCTATGTCGAATGCCGCGATCAGATCGAGCAGGGGATCGTCACGCTCTTAAAATTTATGGAACAACACAACCTTTTGCCAAAAAATCAAACCCCCGCCGCCTCGTCGGTCATCCGGTTCGCCCTCGGCGCGGATCATGGCGGCCTGGAGCTCAAGGAGGCGCTTAAGGCGTTCCTGCGCGAACGCGGCCTCACGGTCAGCGATTTCGGCGCGTCCAGCCAGGATCCGGCGGATGATTATCCCGATTTCGCCCGGCCCGTCGCCGAGGCGGTGGCGGCCGGCCAGGCCGAATCCGGGCTGCTCATCTGCACCAGCGGCGTTGGCATGTGCATCACCGCCAACAAGGTCGCCGGCGTGCGCGCCGCCCTCATCGGCGACGAGGAATCCGCCGCGCTCTGCCGCCAGCACAACGACGTGAACGTGCTGTGCCTCAGCGGCAAAAAAACCTCCACCGAGCTTGGCAAAAAAATCCTCGCCGCCTTCATCGGCGCGAAGTTTGAAGGGGGGCGCCACGAACGCCGCGTGTTGAAAATGGACTCGAAATTTGCGCCGGCCAGCCTGCGCCTGGC
>CAIQEI010000140.1 GCA_903870815.1 uncultured Verrucomicrobia subdivision 3 bacterium | reverse complement strand
GCCTTGGGCGCGCAGTTCAATGAAACGCTGTACGGTTTTATCGTCGTGCTGCATATAATATATATGAGGTTAGTTTTGCCGGTCAACGGCCACTGCCGGGCAATGGAGTCAACCCACACAAATTTTAGAAAAGAGGGCGAAGTCGGTCAACCTAGAATATTAACATTAGTCATTACATTATGCTTACTTATTTAGATTATTAATGCTAGCTGTGAGACGGATTTTTACGAATGCGGATCGGAAGAATGAAGCGGCGGGGGATTTTCAACCACGAAACACACCAAACACACGAAACGCGGGCGAGGATCAACCGCTAGTCGATCCGACGCTGTGGCGTCAGTTGGGGATGTGTATGCGGGGCAAAGGGCTTAGCATCCAGCCCGGCAGCAAATCAAGGAAGCGGCAACGGGGGGGAGGTGGACTTAAAAAATCCACAATAATTTTTCTTTTTTCTTCATAACTTATCAACTTGGATTAACCTTTGGCAAAAGGCTAAGCATGGGAGGCATTTGTTTCATCGGTGGACGGCGAAAACCATCCGGTTCGGCCCACATCCGACGGAGCGGGTTCACGCTGATTGAACTGCTGGTGGTGATCGCCATCATTGCCATTCTGGCCGCGCTGCTACTACCGGCCCTGGCGCTGGCGAAGAAGAAGGCCAAGACCATCAATTGCGTGTCCAACCTGCATCAAGTGGGCTTGATCATGGCGATGTACACCGGCGACTATCAGGAAGAATTTCCCTACTCAACCAGTAACGACCCGAAGATGCCCCTGGTGGACCTGTTCACTGTTCAAAAAGCCTACATCAGCACGAAGAACCGCAATTTTTTTCATTGTCCGGCAGATATCCCGACGGGATGGAATTATGCCTGGGTCGGACAAAACAGCACCTACTTTGCAGGTTTAAATCCCCCCGTCAGCACCGCTCAGTTTTTGTTTCCGGATTCGTATTATTATTACTCGGATTTTTGGAGCCACGGACCGCATAGAACGTCGGAAGTGCTTCATCCCACGCAAAAAGCCATTGAGCCGTGCTTTGCCAGCCCCGACAACAATTTTTGGGACGCGAACGCCAATCCGATACTGCCCGCCGCTCACGGCAATGGCATGAGCCTGCTGTTTGTGGATGGACACTCCCTATTCGCCCAATTTACAAAACTCAACCACGGCGGAGGGGATTACAATTTTGAAATCGTGGGATTGGATCACGTTGACATGCCCTGAAATCAGCGCTAAATAAAAAAAATTCAGGGCAAAGTCTTCCAGGCCATGACGCCGGCGCTGGTTTGGACGTGGATTTTGGAGGCGTTCGGGTCGTTGGTGTTCACCAGCGACACCCCATAAATCGCGCCACCCTTGCTGATGCGCAGGAGCGAGATAAGCGAGCCATTTTGGATGGCAATCTTTTTGATGTTAAGGCCATCGAAGACTCGCAGTCCGATATCCATATCCGCGGGTCCGACCGCGGGGGTGACTGTGAAACTTTGCAATCCTCCCGACCGCAATGAAGCCGCCGGTGTAGGCGGGAGGCCGGCGGGATTTCCGGTCGAAATCTGGAGGGTGGTTGATTGACCGAGCAAAACCCCGGCCCCCGCTTGAACCGCCTGTTCATAACTGGCATACCCGCCGCCCCAAGCCCGGACTTGAAATTGACCCGTAGCGCCCCCGGAAGTGGCCGCACCGGTCACGCGGGTGCCGGCGGCTATCAACCCCGCGAGCGGGATTCCAACCATGGTCACCGAGCCGATCTGAACAAAATTACTGGTTCCAACCGGCGACCAATAGAGTGCCGCCATGACGCCATCCGTCGCGGCGACCGGCCGGCCGGTAACTGAATTGCTAACCAACGTCGAACTACTATTGCAAAAAATCACGGAACCCTGGCCCCAGAGCCGGTGACCGCCTATCAGCAAACAAACGGCAATCATAATCAATCGGTTCATGCGCCTCGGTAATGGGAAGTTCATGGGACGCGTCACTGGTTGACAACCCGATAGTAGCCGAGGTTAGGATTGGATAGAACTCCCGACCAGGAAGAGTTAGTCAGGTTGCTGGCCACAGTTTGCCAGGTTAAATCATCGGGGGAAAATTGCACATTGTACGGCACGCCGCCCGAATTGAAAACTTGCAGCGAGACCTGGTTGCCCGCGATGACCAAGTGGCTGAGCTGGAGAACGGTTTTTTGAACCGCCGGTTGGAGGCCTGGTGACTGCAAGGTGTTTGGTACGAAGAAGGTCTGGACCCAATTGGTGTCCGGGCCCGGGTTTTGAACAAAAAAACTTTGACCCACAGATATAGCCGGGCCGTTGGTGTTGAACAGGTGCGCGGGATCGAACCATCCGAAATTCTGAAAATAAGTGTAAGCATCGGAATAATTTTGGCTGTTGGTATTGAAAGTAAAGACATCCGCCCCGTCCAACCCGGGAAAATAGATCGTCTGAGTGGCGGTTGCCCCCAATTGGCCGGCCACCGGGATCACATTACCCAGCAGCGAAAACTTGTTGGTGCCGGCAATAAAGTTGGTCAAGGTGCCTTGCTCCACGATGCCGACAAACGTCATCAGCCAAGGTGAAGGAGAAGCAACCACAAACCCCCGGCCCGGGCTCAGGAGGTAGTTGGTCGCCAGGGTTACAAAATCCGGATTAAACCAAGCGCCGGAGCCGGCGGAAAAAGTGGCCGGCAGGGAAAAGGCCTGGTTGGTGACATTCCAAAGATAGACCTGGGTGCCGGCGGGTACCGCGCTATTGGTCATGACTGTGTTGATGCTGTTGGTGCCGTCGACGTTAAACGGATTGCAAACCAACCCCAGTCCTTTGGGCATTGCGATATTGGCATAGCCAACGATATTCCCGGAAAATACCTGCGATTTCGACGCCAGGGGCCAGCTCGCCAAAAGTACGACCAATAAAATGATGCTTCGTTTTCTCATACTTGGCTCCGCTGGATTCACAGGTCCGTCCGCAGCCAGATTTGCCCGGCCACCGGAGCCGACGGATCACTGGTGCGGTTTTCGATGACGAACCGATTCGCGGGGTTGGTCATGATGAGCGGGCCGTTGAAGGTGTTGGTGGCGGTGAAAACATTCGTGCCGTTGAGCCGGGGGAGGTTCGCCGAGAGTTGGGAATCCAGGACGCTGCCGGTGAAATTGAGGGCGGTGGTGGCGGTAGTGGCGTTGCCGGAAAGGGTCGCGCTGATCGTGCCGGCGGAGAAATTGCCGCTGCCATCGCGTTTTACAATGGTGCCGGCGGTGTTGGCGCTGGTCGCCGCGTTCGCCGCCACCTCGGCGGCGTGGACATTGGCGGACGTGGAGGTGCCCACGGTTCCCACCACCGTCGCGCCCTGCGTGCCCGTGACGTCACCCGCGAGCGAGCCGGAGAAATTATTTGCGGTCGTGGCACTCGTTGAAGTGGTGGCGGTGTTGGCGTTGCCGGTGATGCTGATGGCGGCGGTGCCCGGGCTTATGCTCGCCGGATTCAACCCGGTCAGGCCGCTACCGTTGCCGGTGAAATTGATGCTGCCGGTGGAACTGTTCGTCAGCACCGTGAGCGTGTTGGCGCCGATATTCGCGCAGATCAAATCCACCTTGCCATCGCCATTGACATCCGCGGCCGCGATGGAAACCGGCGTGCTGCCCAGACTTACCGTGGTATTGAAAACGAAACCACCGCTCCCCTTGTTCGTGAACACCGTCAGCGTGCTGTCACCGTTGTTAACGCTGATCAAATCCGGCTGGCCATCGCCGTTGACATCCGCCGCCACGACGGCATAAGGATTTCTACCCACCGGCAACCTGGCGGCGAACACAAAGCCGCCGCTCCCATTGTTCGTCAGCACCATCAATGTGCCGGCACTGAGGTTAGCGCTGATCAAATCCGCCATGCCATCGCCATTGACATCCGCGGCGGTGACGAACCGCGGGCCGTTGTCCACGGTCAGCGTGGCATTGAAACCGAAGCCGCCGCTCCCGTTGTTCGTCAAAACCGTCAACGTGCCGGCATTGATGTTCGCCGTGATCAGGTCCAGCTTGCCATCGCCGTTGACATCCGTCACCGCGACCGATTCCGGCCCGTTGCCTACGCCCGGCGTGGGTGAGACCGCAAAACCGCCGCTGCCGTTGTTCGTCAGCACGGTCACGGTGCCTGCCGGGGAAGAGTAGTTCGCGGTGATCAAATCCAGCCTGCCATCGCTGTTGACATCCGCTACCTTGACGGAAACCGGCGAGCCGCCCAGGGTTAATGTGGCGGCGAAAACAAATCCGCCACTGCCATTATTGGTGAATACTGTCAATTCGCCGTCATTGAAATTTGCGCAGACCAAATCCACCTCGCCATGATTGTATAAATTGGTTGCGGCCACGACCATCTGCGGCCCGCTGCCCACGGTCAAGGTGGCATTGGAACCGAAGCCGCCGCTGCTGTTGTTCGTCAAAACTGTCAGCGTATTGGCATTGTAGTTCACGCTGACCAAATCCGGTTTGCCATCCCCATTGACGTCCGCCGCCGCGACTGAAATCGGCCCGTTGCCTGTGCCTGGCGTGGAGGCGAGCGTGAAAATTCCATTCAGGGTGACGAAGGCGATCGCGCCCTGGCTGTTAACGGTCGAAAGATTCACATTGGTCACGCCTGCGCCATTGCCGCTGAAGGTGCCGGAGAAATTGACGCCGCTCGCGCCATTGGTAACGACGCCGGCGGGGAGCTGCGCCAGCGGAATTGTGCCGGTGATCTGGCTGGCGCTCACATTTAGATTGGTCAGTCCGCCACCGTTGCCGGTAAAGCTGCCGTAAATTACATTTGTCGCATTGGTGGCGATGAGGACGCCACTAAAAATATTCGAAGCCGTGAAGGTCTGGTTGGTGTCCACCAAGGCCACATCCGGCAGGAGTGGTCCCGCTGGACCAGTCGCGCCGTTCGTGCCGTTGATTCCGTTGACCCCATTCGTGCCGTCGGTGCCGGAAGGCGTCAGGGCATACAGGGCATACGGCACCGGGGTCAACGGCTGGCGCGGCGTCAGCGTGGCGAAAGCGGTGGCGCTTCCGTTGGTGCGTACGCCGATCTCCAGCCAGCAATTCGTGCCGTTGAAAACGGCGGAGCCAAAATCAATGGCCGTCGTGAAAAGGCCGTTGCTCACCGTCGTGGCGCTGTTCGTGACCGGTCCGGCGACGGCCACCCCGGTGGCATTGGTGTAATAGAGCGAGATCGTCAGGTCGTAATTGCCGTTGGCCGGATTGCCGCCAGAAGACAGCCGGCCTTGATAGGTGAAGGCGGTGCCTTGGGCACGGGCGGTTGAGAGTTGAAGGTTGAGGGTTGAGAGTGCCAGCAACGCCAGGGCGATGGATTGATAATGGAGTTTTGTTTTCATACTGGTGGTATGCCTAAATTGTTTTACGGCACCGAGCGAAAGCGCCAGAAATTATTCGCGGACGAGCTGGGCGAATTGGTGAAGGTGACGTTTCCGAGTGCGTCACTTGAAGCCGTGGACTGTTGCACCCAGTTGATCGGTGGGGTGAGACTGGAGGCGCGGTCGAGCGCGTAATTCGCGCCGATCGTGCCCATGAAGGCGGACAATTGTACCTGACCGCGCTGATGCGCTGGGCGGCGATTTGCGGCAGCGGCAGCACGCTGACGCTATCTATAGCGATGGTCTGTGCTTTTCTAAATTTAGATGGAATGTAGAATTGCAGCACAGTATTCGAACTTGAGGCCGTGACTACGGCTTGTAACTTGACCCAGCCAGGATTAAAAGATTGTTGCACTACGGGTTGGCCATCCCAATAAACAGTGCAATCGCCATTTGAAATACCATTCACCGCAAAGGAGAGTGAATAACTTTTGCCGGGCTGCGTCGGCAAAGTTTGCGATAAATAATTATATGTTCCATCGGAAACTCCTATAATTGATTGAGTTTCACTAAAGACCGCCGCATCCGGGCCGGAATAGACATTGGGACCGGTAATCTGCGCGGAGCCATTGCCGGAGACTGTCCACCCATCAAATGCTCCCTTGTCATCAAAGCCACCGTTGATTATTATAGAATAGGGGACGGGCAGATACCCGTCAAACAAACCACCACCCCAACCTGTTGTTCCCACTTGATAATAGATGGTTAGATTTGCAGCCTCATAAAACTCGGTAGAGTCGGCAAGCGTGGGGGAATTGCCACGAAAATAAGCCGCTTTCAGGTTAGGACAAAACCCAAAAGCCTGAGAATCCATGGACGTGACGCTGGTGCCAATTATCACACTCGTCAGGCTTGAACAATACGCGAACGCAACCGCGCCGATGCTAGTGACGCTGTTGGGAATTGTGATACTGAGAAGTTGGGTTTTATCATAAAACGCTCCAACCTCGATGCTGACAACAGGCAGTCGTTGATGGTGTCTGGAATTGCCAGCGCGCTCGGCGGCGCGCCTGAATATCCAGTGATCGTGACTTGGCCGTTCAGCGTCGTATAGGTAAATTGCGCTTGCGCGGCGGCCGGCAGCAGCAGTGCGCCCAGCAGGCAAACCAATATTAAATTCCATTTGCATTTCATTTTGGTTGGCTGGTTCCTGGCTGGTTCAGAGTGGATTCGTCACGGATGCTGCAAACGGAAGAATAGATTCCCGGTGGGCGGGGCGTTGGTGGTGCTGTTGTTTACCACGACGCCGAGGTAGTTCCCCCAGGTGCCGGTGGCGAGATTGGCGTTGGTCTGGAGCGACCAGCCTGTGGCCGCTGGCGACCACGAAATGACGGCCTGATTGCCGACGTGGGTGATAATAAGCAGCGGTGCGCCGGGGATCTGCACGGCGTAGAGCGACCAGAAACCGCCGGTCACGGAATATTGGCCGCCGCTCATCGCCCCGCTGGCATCCGGCTGGCCCATGGTGCCGCTGACTGTGTAAGTGCCACCGGTGCTGGTGCCGCCGCCCCCGGCGATTTTATACCAATCGATCGAATATTGCTGCGCAAAGCTGACGGCGGGAATCAGCAGGCTTGCCAATATAATTAAGCCAAGAGTCTTCATAGAAATGAACCTAATCAATGTTTGATGACCATCACGTTGAAGGCTCGTCCAAGGGCCATTGCAGAATTATCCTCATTTAAAATAACCCAATGACCGAGGGGACTATTGTAATAAACCCCAACCGGTTTAGTGTTGAATTGGCTAGTTGAGTTGATGTCGGCACTCCAGTTGTGAGTGATAATTAGAATCGCGTTCGGATCTCCATCGCAGAGTGAATTGACAATCTTTGTTCCATTGCCAGCTGTATTTCCGCTCGTCGCCAGTTGCGTGAAAGCAAAAGTACTGGAATTGATGCCAGCGCCTGGAGACCTGATACTCGAAACCGCAACCTGTCCGTTCACGTTTACAGGGCCATCAAAATAGCCGGCGTAGTTAGCACCATTGGCGCTGTTCAACGTTGAACCAATGCCGCTATTTCCGTAGACACCATAATAATATGGTCCCGGAAAATCCCCGCCTAGGGTAAAAGATCCTCCTAATCGCGCATAGGCACTATTGTTCACCACTTCAAGTGCTGCACCTGGTGTAGTCGTGCCGATGCCCACACCGCCGGTGGCGCGGATGAGAAATTGATTGGGAGCCGTGTCCGCAAAAGCAGCGTCCACAGAATCATCCCCCCAGACAAAAGAGCCGGTGTAATTGGCATTGGCGTAATGGCCGGCGGCAAAACTATATCCACCACTGGCAATGTTATGATCTCCCCCCGGGACCGTCGCATTATCGCCGCTGGCGGTGTTGGTGCCGCCGCCGCCGACGGTCGCCACGCTGCCGCTGGCATTATTAAAAGCGCCACCGCCTACAGTCGTGCCCTGATAGCTAACGATGTTTTCATAACCGCCACCAATAACCGAGTTGGTGCCGCCGTTGATATTGCCTTCGCCACCGCCAATCGTGGAGAAGTAGTTGCTAGCAGTATTTCCATAGCCACCGGCAACGGTAGCACTCCCACCGCTGGCGATATTAAAGGCACCGCCGCCGACGGTCGCCAAGTTACCACTGGCGATGTTAAAGGCACCGCCGCCCACCGTTGTTCCTTGGTAGCTGACATTGTTTTCATAACCGCCGCCAATGACCGAGTTAGTACCGTTGTTGTAATTTCCCGTGCCGCCACCAATTGTTGAGAAGTTGCCGTTGTTCGTGTTGAATTGACCGCTGCCCACGGAGCAACTGACGGCACCGACGATGGAGTTGGATATTCCGCCGCCGATGATTGAATAACTGCTTTGACTGACGGTATTTTGATAACCCAAAGCGACCGAGTTGGTGCCGGTGACAGTTGAGCCAATCATGCTCAGAGTACCGTTCAAGAAGAGTTTTAATACCGGCGAGCCTTTGACATCCAGATAAAGCGGCTGGGCGTCCGTCGTGCCGACATAATTCGCACCCGCCGTCGTGCCCGCATTGCCGCCCGTCTGCCAGAAATTTCCCGTCCCCAGCCCGCCCACGGTGGCCGCGTTGACGCCCGTCAAACTCGCGCCATTTCCGGCAAAGCTGTTGCCGGCATTATTAAACGATACCGCGTTACCATAAGCGCCGCTCAATTGGCCGGTGGCCAGCGTGCCCAATAGATTGCTGGCGGTGTTGGCCATGATGGCATAAGGCGCAGGGGTGATGGCCTGACGGGGTGACAGGGTGCTGTAAGGGGCTACGCTGCCATTGGTGCGCACGCCAATCTCCAGCCAGTAATTCGTGCCGGTGAAAATGCCCGCGCTAAAATTCAGCGACACGGTGAACAGCCCGTTGGTGACCGGCACGGTCGGCAGCGTGTTCGTGGCCCCAATGGCGTTGCCGGCGGTCAGCGCATCGCGCAGGTAAAACTGCAAGTCGTAAGTACCATTGGCGGAACTACCACCATCATTCAAACGGCCTTGGTAGGTAAACGCCGTGCCCTGGGCCGCGGCCTGATGACTGCCGGTAAAGAATGCCAGCGCAAGGATCCAATGCATTGTTGTTTTCATGTTCATTGTTTGGTGATTTTGGTTGCTTAAATGGTTTTCCGTTTCAGTGTCTCAAATCGCGTTATTAACCTCGTTTATTCGATTCATTATTTGTCCGTACCACCCTTTCAAACAGATTGGCGGGGAATGGTTACAAGGTATTTGCTTAAAAATGGGCCTGGGAGGGCCCGAACATCGAACATCGAACATCAAAACGGGTAGATGAATCACGAAACAAGCGAACGCAAAGATTTAAAATCCCACTGGCGCAACATTCAACATTCAACATCGAACGCAGAACGGCGAAGTTGGTAGACGAATGGTGCATCTTTTGCTCTGCCACGGTTTTCCAATGCGAAGCGGTGTCAACTTGATAGCGGTGGGTGAAACCCATGGTTGGCGATTGAATTTTTTGACCCCTGCGGGGTCGCACCGGTTTTTCTGCGTCACCGTGGGCTGATGCCCACGGCTATCCAGGTTCTGTCCCTAAGGGGACAGCTGGAAGCAGTGTCCGGATGCACCCGGACGCGATTTTTTGGCATTATTTCTGTTTACTATCCAAATCACTCTTTCTAAATTGGGTGGGCGATGTCAGATTCGGGACAAAGGAACGGCGACTTTACCACCACCAACTGGAGCGTTGTGCTGGAAGCACAACGAACAGATGTGGCGCGGGCCACGGCAGCCCTGGAACGGCTTTGCGCCAAGTATTGGCATCCCATCTATGTGTTTATTCGCCGGCGCGGGGCCAGCCATCATGAAGCCGAGGATCTCACCCAATCCTTCTTCTCCCGCCTGCTGGACAATGAAATCGTGAAGGAGGTGGACGCCCGGAAAGGGAAATTCCGCTCCTTTATCCTGGCCACGTTGACCCATTTTTTATCGAACGAATGGAGCCGACGGCAAACCCTGAAACGCGGCGGGCGTCTCCAGTTCATTTCCCTCGATGAATTGGCCGCCGAACAACTTTACCGTCAGGAAATCGTCGAATGCCTCACCCCGGAAAAACTTTTTGATCGCCGCTGGGCCTTGACCGTGCTCGACCATGTGCTGGCCCGTCTGCGGCAGGAGTACACGGCGACGGGCAAGGCGGAGCTCTTCCGCAAACTGGAACCCGGTCTCACCGGCGAGACGAATCTGGCCCGGTACGCGGAATGGGCCGCCGCCTTGAATATGAATGAAGGCGCCCTCAAAGTGGCGCTCCATCGCCTGCGGCGCCGGTTTGGCGAACTGCTCCGGAGCGAAGTCGCCCACACCGTGACCGACCCGGAGGAGGTGGCCGGAGAAATCCGGCACCTGCTCGCCGCCACCGCCGGTGAATGACGGCAAGCGGATAAGCTACCGGCGAAATATTAATTCCTGTAACCATTAGTCCGATTTGCTTTAGAACCAGGTGTCATGCCCGAGCCCAAACAATGCTCCCAATGCGGCGCAAAGATGCTGCCTGATGCGCCCGGAGTGCTTTGCCCGCAGTGCTTGTTCAAACTCGGACTGGCAACTGAGGCCGAGATCGGGCCGTCCGACCCAGTTGCACCGGGAACCACTGTCCCGACCCCTGCCCCGCAACCCGGCGACCGGATCGGCCCGTACAAGCTGATACAACAGATCGGCGAAGGCGGTTGCGGCGTGGTGTACCTGGCGGAGCAGGAAAAGCCCATCCACCGTCAGGTGGCGCTCAAGGTCATCAAACTCGGGATGGACACCAAGAATGTAATTGTCCGGTTTGAGGCCGAACGGCAGGCGCTGGCCCTGATGGATCATCCCAACATCGCCAAAGTACTGGATGCGGGGGCCACCGAAACCGGCCGACCCTATTTCGTGATGGAGCTGGTGCGCGGCCTCAAAATCACCGACTACTGCGACCAGCACAACCTTTCCACCCCAGAGCGGCTGGAACTGTTCATCCAGATTTGCCAAGCGATCCAGCACGCGCATCAGAAAGGCATCATTCATCGCGACATCAAGCCCTCGAATGTGCTGGTAGCCATCAACGACGGCGTGCCGATCCCCAAGGTGATTGATTTTGGCATCGCCAAGGCGACCCATGGCAAGTTGACGGACGAGACGATCTTCACCGCGTTTGAACAATTCATCGGCACCCCGGCTTACATGAGTCCGGAGCAGGCGGATTTGAGCGCCGTGGATATCGACACCCGCAGCGACATCTATTCGCTGGGGGTGCTGCTGTATGAACTGCTCACGGGGTGCCCGCCCTTTGACGCCAGGGAATTGGTGCAGGCGGGTCTAGATGAAATCCGCCGCACCATCCGGGAGCAGGAACCGGCGCGACCATCGTCCCGATTGAGCACGCTGCAAGGCGCGGATTTGACGAGCGTGGCCCAACACCGGAAAACCGAGCCGCCAAAACTGGTGAGCCTGATCCGGGGCGACCTGGATTGGATCGTCATGAAGACGCTCGAGAAAGACCGGGCCCGGCGCTATGACACCGCCAGCGGACTGGTGGCCGACTTGCGGCGTCACTTGAACCATGAACCCGTGACGGCGCGCCCGCCGGGCGCGGGCTACCGGTTTCAGAAAATGGTTCGGCGCCACAAAGTTCTGTCGGTTGCCATCAGTGTCGTCGCGCTCAGCCTCATCGCGGGCCTGGGTATATCGAGCTGGATGTTTTTGCAGGAGCAAAAAGCCCATCGCGAGGCCCTGGCGGCGGAACGGGAGCAAAGCCGCCTGCGCCAGCTGGCGGAGTCGGAAGAAGCGGCCGTCCGCCGCAATGCCTATACCTCGGACCTGATCGCAGCCAATTTGGCCCTGCAGGACGGAAACTTCGGTCTCGTCCGCACGCTGCTGGCCCAGCATGAAACGGCCGACAAGCAGGCAGATTTACGGGGATTCGAATGGCGATATCTCTGGGGCAAAAGCCGGGGGGAGCAGGCCAAGACGCTGCCCGGACACTTAAATTATATTAATTGCATCGCCTATTCACCGGATGGATCACTGCTGGCCTCCGGCAGTTCCGATAACACCGTAAAAATTTGGAATGCGCACACGGGCGAACTCATCACCAATTGCCCGGGGCATTATGACGCGGTAGTGTCATTGGCGTTTACCCCGGATGGCAAATACTTTGCCAGCGGGGGAATGGATCGGACCGTTCGGTTATGGGATAGCCATACCTTTAGAACTGTTTTTATGCTCACCGATCGCGCGCCCTTTCTGGCCTTGTCGGAGGGTTGTTTGGCCGTGACGACCGGCGGCGAGACATATGGTTCGGATGGCGGAAACGTCCAACTCTGGAACTACACCAACGGCCGAATGTTGGCCGAACTGCCGGAGTCCGGCAACCGGATGGCGTTTTCTCCAGACGGCCGGACGCTCGCAACCGCCAATTGGCAGGGAATGATCAAGCTGTGGAGCCTGGCTGACCTGAAACCATTCAAGTCCTTTCCGGAATCATTGATCGTCTCCCTGAAGTTTTCGCCGGATGGACGCACACTGGCCTGGGGAAGAGGATTTAATGACACTGGGCTTTGGGATCTGACCAAGGAGACACCGAGGTTCCTGCACAACAGCGGCGGCAGGGTATTCGACGTCGCCTTTTCGACCGACGGGAAACTCCTGGCAACCGCAAACCAGACCCATGACATCACGCTCTGGGACGTATCAACCGGCCATGAACTCCACACTCTAATTGGACACGGCAATGGGGTTTGGGGGGTGGCTTTCTCACCGGATTGGAAATCGCTGGCCAGCGGCAGCCGGGATGACACGGTCATGCTCTGGGATCTGGCCGACAAAATAGTGCCCGACGCCATCCCCAACGTTGATTTGCCGAATTATGTTCATCTCGGACTGCCCCTCTTCTCTCCCGACGGAAAAATTCTGGCCGCGGCCACCTGGGATCGGGGCATCCGGTTTTGGGAGGCCGTCACCGGTAAAGCCATTGACGGACCTAAACTGGAGGGATATCCCGTGGCCTATTCGTCCGATGGGAAAAGCCTGCTCACCCGAGACGAAAACTATTCAGTCTTGCGGCGGTGGGATGTTTCCTCATCGGCATTGATTTCGTCCGTCGCCCTGGCCACCCCAAATGCCCGGATTTATGATTCGGCCCTTTCGCCGGACGGCCGGTGGCTCGCCCTGGCCCAGTCGCCCCAAGTTGTCATCCTGAGCACGCTCACGGGACGGATTGCGACCACGGTGCCCCAGTCGGCCCCGCGATGTCTCACCTTTTCCCCGGACGGCAAACTAATGGTAACCGGGGATTTTGATTCAACGGCACGAATTTGGGATATAGCAACCCATCGCTTGATTTGGACGGTGGCCGGTTTTGGCGACACGGTCAGCGCAGTCGCCTTCTCCAGCGACGGCCTGCTGGCGGCCGGGAGCAGGGATGGGAGCGTTAAAATTTGCGATATAAGGACGAAACGAGTGCTCATGACCTTGATTGGACACAAGGCCTGCATTGAGCAAGTGGCCTTTTCGCATGACGGGCGCACCCTGGCGAGCGGCAGCGACGATAGCACCTTGAAACTTTGGAATTTGTTGACGGGGCGGGAAGTCATCAGCTTCAAGACCCCGGCCAATAATTATTTTGTCACTTTTTCCCCGGACGATACGATCCTCGCGGCCGGCGGGGTCGCCGATGGGGTGATTCATTTCTGGCGCGCCCCCTCCTGGCAACAGATTGCCGCCGCCGGCCAGCTAAATAAATAAATACGGCGCGGGCAGCATACCGGCGCCAATGGGATCGCAAATGCTAAAACCTGAAAAATCAAACCGGAATTGATTTTTAACTCAAAGAATTTGAAAAACATTCAACATTCAACTTTCAACATCGAATATGCTTTGTAGAAAGCATTTCATTAGCATCGCGTTTTTAACGCGGTGAACCATGCACGCACCCAAGAAAAACCGTTTAAACGGTTTTTTCTCTCCTCGCGCCCTTCGCACCCGGCTAAAGCCAGGTGTTAATGAGAAGTTTTCTACAAAGCACATCGAATAATGAACTGGGGAAATACAGTCCCCCTTGACCCGGACAGGTAATACTAAAATGCGTTCAAATTGCCACGAATTGCCCCTTCAACCCGGCCTTCCCCGTGGGGGAGAAGGTGTCCGCAGGACAGATGCGGAGCGCCGCGCTCCGATCTGGCGTGTTTGCGGGGCAAGTTCAATCTTTGCCGGGACGTTGCCCGGCGCTCCGGGGGCAAGTGCCATGTTGCGCTCAGCCGGGCATTCCACGTGATTCGTGTTTCCGGTCGTTGAAGCGGCGTGAACGCCGCGCTCCGTCAATGGGTGGGTCTATTTCGTCTCGACCAGCTTTACGAAGTCCAAGCCGAACATGAAACTTTTTACCGCCAAGGGATTGGCACCGGTGATTTCAATGGTCAGCCGGTGATCGCCGGCGGTCAGCTCGCGGGTGCCGAGATCGATTTCGCCGGTGGGGATGACGCCAGCGTGGAAAAGGTCCACTGGCTGGCCCAGGATTTTGCCATCGAGCGAGAGCTGCACGATGCCATAATCCACGGCCCGGGTGAGTTGCGCGAGCAACTGGTATCTACCGACACTGGCCACCGGCAGGGCGAGCACGAGTTTGTCGCCAGGTTTTGCCTCCGTCCACCAGAGTTGGGCGTCGTCACTCCATTGACTGCCCCACGGAGTCATGACCTGGATCTGCGGATTGCCGCCGGTTTGGGAAATGATTTTCATCTGCTCGCCCTCGGTGACGCCGGGAATCATCCGGGCAACCGGCAGCACATAATAATTGGTGCATTTCGCGACGGGCACGGGCAAATAAGGATCGGTGCCGCCGGGAGCCAGATACCAGAAGACGGTCGCGGCATAGCGCGTCGGCCGGTCGTTGGAAAAATATTTTTCGAGGTCGCCTTCGAATTGTTCCTGAAAAGGAACCTGATCGGAGATATGCCAGCGATTGACTGAGATGTGTCCCTGGCTGTTGCCGTCGTTGCGGGTCTGGTTATGGAAGGCATTTTGAAATAACGACGGACAGCACCAGGCGTAGCCGAAATAATCCTCGGAACCGGTGCCGAAGGTGGACGGAAATTTTTCGCCGTCCACGAAAAACTTCTCATCGCCCTCGCCCCACCAGCCGCCGCGCGGATTCCAGACGTGCAGCATGACGCCAACGAAGCGCCCCGCGCCGGTGGTTTTAAGCAGCGGCCAGTCAATTTTCCGATCCGGGTCGGCCGGCAAAAGCACATCGCGATGCCATTTGGCGTGGAACCGGGCGTAATGCGAGAGGTCGCCGTGAATCGGCTCGCTGGAGATGTCGAATTTAAGCTTACGATCAATTTGACCGTCGTTAACAAACTTGATTTCGGCATTTTTCGCAAACGGCATGTACCAGTTCGCGTAAAACCAGCCGTCTTCCGTGTAGCCGCAGGGCAGCGAGCGATACACATTCGCACCGGGAGCGGTGCCGAAAAAATCCCCCAACGGCGCCCACACGGACGGGGAGCTTTCACCGTCCCAGCGAATCTGAATCGAGATTGCGCGGAGAATATCGGCGTCGGCCGGCGTGAGCGGCGGATCGAACCGGACGCGGATGCAGCGGATCGCGCCGGGACCGTCCAGCTGAGGCGATATAAATCCGCCGTTTCCCCGAAGCATACATTCGCCAGGGCGGGAAACCCGGCCAGGTAATTCAACGGGACCGCATTGGCTTAAAATTTGGTCCGCGGCGTCGAGCGCGGCATTTTCAGCCGGCGACAATTCACGTTTGAAGGTCGGCACCTGCATGTCTTTCGGGAAAATGGTGTAACCGAAATGGTAATACGCGCCCCAGTCGGCGTCGGCGATGATCTTGCAGGATTTCTGAAACGGAATCGGCGTGTAATTGTTGCAGCCCCGGGAGACGATGTTGACCATCGCCGGCCGCGTGAACGGAGCTTCCCGGCCGGAGAAATAGTCCGCAAACGGCAAATCCACGGCGGGGTTGGTATTGCCATCGAGATAAATGCGCACATGCCCCTGCTTCGGCGCGGCGGACCAGATGCGCCAGAGGCAGCCGGGTCCGTTCATTTCCGCGAGCACGGATTGGCCGTCTTCCTGGCGGATGATGCCATCGTTGTCGCCGTTCGCATCCCAGCGGATATATTTGCCGGTGTTTTCGTCGTAACGGCTGGCGCGGTCATAGCTGGAAAATTGCGCGGTCTTTTCGCCCGGCTCCGGCATCAGGGCCAGGTGTTTAAGATCGGTGAGGCGATGGACCAGATCCACGTAAGACAAAGTCGTATGGGTGGTTTCCGCGGTGAAACTGGTAGTGGCTGTGACCAGCCAAGCCGTGAACACGCCGTGGAAAAGCAGATTGATGTGTCGGCGGAGGCTGGGAGATTTCCGTCCGGTTAAATTGCCTGGTTCAGCCGACATGAGAAAATTCTAACCACAAGGCAGCAAGGCACGAAGGAAGAAGTTTGAACCCGGCTTTTTTTGGGGGGGGGGGGGTGGCCGCAGCAGCGCGGCATCGGTCGAAGTGGCACGTGGCAAGGGGCGGGGGGCAGGTGGCAGTTGGCGGGCGGACGGGAAACTTTCGGGATGCGAATGATTTTTTGTGCG
>CAIQEI010000139.1 GCA_903870815.1 uncultured Verrucomicrobia subdivision 3 bacterium | reverse complement strand
CGTGACAAGGATTATATCAGTAAACGGCCTTACTCTGAAGAATTGTTTGACGCTGTATCCACCATTTACCCAGCCGTTGAAAAAAACTCTTGGTGGGAAGCAAGGGTAAAGCTGCAATCGCCATCATCAGATTGGCGCAATTCGGACGTGCTGTGGCAGATGCATAAGGACAATGATTTTTTAGAAGTGGTCGCCGGGCAACTTCTTGAACTTGAAAAAATTAGTTCCCCAATCATTGACCGCTTAGTTCGCAAATACAAAAAATGAGCACCATCGGTCAAATCGAAAGCAAAACCCAGCAACGGGTGGTGAAGCTGTTTCGGGACACGCTGGGCTATGCGTATCTCGGTAATTGGGAGGAACAGGTCGGCAACCGGAATATCGAAGCCGACCTCCTGCGGGCGTTCCTCAAGAAAAACAAAAACTACGACGACGAACTGATAAACAAAGCCCTGCACCAGCTTGAAAAGGCCGCCGGTGACACCAGCAAGAGCCTCTACGACCGCAATCTTGAGGTCTATGGGCTGCTGCGGTACGGCGTGAAGGTCAAACCCGACGTGGGGGAGAACACCGTGACGGTTCGACTCATTGACTGGAAACACCCCGAAAACAACGATTTCGCCATCGCCGAGGAAGTGACCGTGCTGGCCGCCGACGCCAAGGCTCACACCAAGCGCCCGGACGTGGTGATTTACGTCAATGGTATTGCGCTTGGGGTATTGGAGTTGAAACGCTCCACCGTTTCCGTGGCCGAGGGCATCCGGCAGAATCTGGACAACCAGAAAAAAGAGTTTATTCAGCCTTTTTTCTCCACGGTGCAATTGCTGCTCGCCGGGAACGACGCCGAAGGATTGCGCTACGGCTCCATCGAGACGAAGGAAAAATATTACCTGACATGGAAGGAGAGCGACCCGAAGTTCGCGACCGGTGATGCTGGCCTGCTCGACGCGGCCCTGATTCAACTGTGCAGCAAAGAACGGCTGTTGGAATTCATCCACGATTTTATCGTGTTCGACGCCGGAACGAAAAAACTATGCCGTCACAACCAGTATTTCGCGGTGCGGGCGTCCCAGGATTTTATCGGTCGGCGCGAGGGTGGAATCATCTGGAACACGCAGGGGTCAGGTAAAAGTCTTATCATGGTCTGGCTGGCGAAGTGGATTCGCGAGAACGTGAAAAGTTCGCGAGTTCTAATCATCACCGACCGCACGGAACTGGATGAACAGATTGAAAAAATATTTTTGGGTGTCCGGGAAGAGATTTACCGGACGAAAAGCGGTGCGGATTTAATCGCCCGGTTGAACACGACCAGCCCGTGGTTGATGTGCTCGCTAATTCACAAGTTCGGCGGCAAGGAAGACGGCGAAGAGGTCGGTGACATCAAGGCTTACGTCGATGAAGTGAAGCAGGCGTTGCCCAAAGATTTCGTGGCCAAAGGCGACCTTTATGTGTTCGTGGATGAGTGTCATCGCACCCAGTCCGGTGATTTGCACGAGGCGATGAAGGCAATTTTGCCGAACGCGGTGTTCATCGGTTTCACCGGCACGCCGCTGCTGAAGTCCGACAAAAAAAAGAGCATTGAAATCTTTGGCCGCTACATTCACACCTACAAATTTGATGAAGCGGTGAAGGACGGCGTGGTGCTCGACCTTCGGTACGAGGCGCGGGACATTGACCAGAACATCGTCTCACAGTCTAAGATTGACCAGTGGTTCGAGGTGAAGACCAAGGGGCTGACTGATCTGGCCAAGGCGCAGTTGAAGCAGCGCTGGGGCACGATGCAGAAGGTGTTGAGCTGCCAGAACCGGCTGGAAAAAATCGTCGCCGACATCCTGATGGACATGGAGACCCGCGACCGGCTGGCGAGCGGGCGAGGCAATGCCATGCTGGTTTCCGGCAGTATTTATCAAGCGTGCAAGTTTTTTGAGCTGTTCGACAAGACCGACCTGCGTGGCAAGTGCGCCATCATTACGTCGTACT